>CANIYB010000335.1 GCA_947471105.1 Cytophagaceae bacterium | reverse complement strand
TGATTATGGCATTTTTTATGAATTTATTCCCATCGGGCCGCATGGGGAAGACGTAGAGCGAGTAGTTTCACTGGATCAAGTTGTTATGGGGGTAAATTATGCAGTTTTGATTACCACGAATTCAGGACTCTGGAGATATAAAATTGGCGATACCGTTAAATTCACTTCTATTTTACCTTATCGGATTAAAATTTCTGGACGAACCAAGCATTTTATAAATGCATTTGGCGAAGAGTTGATCATAGAAAATGCCGAAAAAGCAATCTCCGTTGCATGCATTCAGACAAATTCGGAAATAACGGATTACACGGCTGCACCTGCTTATATGGAAGGAGGTAAAAAGGGCAGTCATGAATGGGTCGTAGAGTTCTCAAAAGCCCCAAAAGATTTACGTATCTTTGTGGAAATTTTGGACCGAACGCTTCGTGAAGTAAACTCAGATTATGACGCAAAACGTTCGTATGATTTAGTTTTAGAACCCCCACAAGTACTCGTTGCCCCTAAAGGAACATTTTATGCTTGGATGAGAGCTAGAGGAAAATTAGGGGGCCAACACAAGGTTCCAAGGTTAAGCAACAATAGAGAGTTTTTAGACGGCGTAAAGGCCCATTTTCAAAATTAAAATCTTATGGCATTAAAATTAACAATTGAAAACGGCATAAAAGATGCCATGCGCGCGAAAGATGCGGATCGTTTGCGTGCTTTGAGGGCAATAAAATCAATGATTTTATTGGAGGAGACTTCAGGCTCAAATACTGGGGAGATTTCTACGGATGCGGAAATGAAAATTTTGATGAAAGCTGCCAAACAGCGCAAAGACTCATTAGAAGTTTATATCGCACAAAATCGCCCTGATTTAGCGGAAAAAGAGCAAGTTGAACTAACCATTATTGAGGAGTTTTTACCCAAGCAATTATCCGATTCCGAGTTAACGGAACGTATTTCTACTATTATCGCTCAATTGGGAGCTAGCAGCCCAGCAGACATGGGCAAGGTAATGGGCGTTGCGTCTAAGGAATTAGCTGGATTAGCAGAAGGAAGAGCCATTTCTATGAAAGTGGGTGAATTGTTGAAAAAATAATGGTGGAAAAGGAATTATTGCCTACGTTGAAAGCAATTAGAAATTTAACTTTAGAGGAGTTGAAGCAAGAAATGCTGCTTCGCAAAGAGCCGGGTTTTCGGGCCAAACAAGTCTATGAATGGATTTGGAAAAAATCGGTTCGTTCTTTTGATCAAATGGTTAACATTCCGAAAGAAACGAGGAGCTGGTTGGCCGACAACTATTCCCTACAATGTGTCGAAACAGCTGAATTCCAAATCAGCGTTGACCGCACCATAAAATCAAGTTTTTCATTGCATGACGGAAATCTGATCGAAGGAGTTTTAATTCCTACTCGTGAAAGAATGACAGCATGTGTGTCATCTCAGGTGGGATGTTCCCTTACCTGTAGTTTTTGTGCTACGGGTTACATGGATCGCAAAAGGAATTTAGAGGCCTTTGAAATATACGATCAAGTCGTATTGATTCGAGACCAAGCTCAAGAAAAATATGGCATTCCATTAACAAATATCGTCTATATGGGCATGGGAGAGCCCCTTTTGAACTACTCCAATGTGTTGAAGTCTGTTGAAATGATTACTTCCCCAGATGGATTAGGCATGGCTTCTAGGCGGATCACGGTGTCAACGGCCGGAATCGCTAAAATGATTAAGAAATTAGGTGATGACCAAGTGAAGTTCAATCTTGCTTTATCGCTTCATGCGGCCAATGACACCAAAAGAAATCAGATTATGCCCATCAATGAGTCCAATACGTTGGAAGCATTATCAGAGGCTTTGCGTTATTTTTATGACAAAACAGAAAACGAAATAACGTTAGAATATATTATGTTTAATAAATTTAATGATACGGTGGAGGATGCACGTGAACTCTATGAGTTTGCGAGAAAATTGCCTTGTAAGATTAATATTATTGAATATAACCCCATCGCCCAGGCTGATTTTGTCAATGCGGAAGCAGATGCATTAGCTAAATTTGTGGCCTATTTGGAAAGTAAAAAAATGATTGTCAATGTTCGTCGTTCTCGTGGCAAAGATATTGATGCCGCTTGTGGGCAGTTGGCCGGTAAAAAATAGATAATGTCAAATACCTTATTTCCTATTTTTTTAAAGCTTGACCAATTGAACACTTTGGTTGTTGGCGGAGGAAATGTAGCCCTAGAAAAAGTCTCTGCTATTTTACGAAATTCCCCTGAAGCTCGTGTTACCATGGTGGCCACATTTTTTAGAGAAGACACCTTGGCATATATCGAGAAGTTTCCTTTGGTTAGGTATGAAATTCGCGAATTTTTAGAGGCGGATTTAGAGGGTCGCGACTTAATTATTTGTGCGACAGATAATGTTCCATTACATCAAAAAATCAAAGCATTAGCAGCAGAACGACATCTCCTGTGCAATGTAGCTGATACACCACATCTTTGTGATTTTTACCTTGGATCGATTGTTCAAAAAGGGGATTTAAAAATTGCGATATCGACCAACGGAAAATCGCCTACTTTAGCAAAGCGCATCAGGGCGTTTTTGGAAGAGGTCATCCCTACAGACATTCAGGAAACGATGGATGGGTTAGAAGCCTACCGAAATTCACTTAAAGTAGATTTTGAAGCAAAAATCAAAGCGTTAAATGAGCTTACGAAGGGCTTGACTTTCAAGAAATAAGGGTATCCAACTTTACCAAACCATGGGAATTTCAATTAAGAGCGCTTTGGTTTTTGAGGAACTAGCTTTAATTTGAATACTGTCAGTTTCAGAAATCCCAATTGCATCGCGGCGGCCCAGTGTATGATTTGCCACTTCAAGGGCCCCTTCAATGACGATGAGAAAGGCTCCTTGGCGAGGCCCATGCAAGCTATATTCAAGCGTTTCGTTCAAATCCAGTTCCGTTAGATTAAAATACGTGTCTTGATTTACTTGAAGTGAATCTATATTAGAACCCAAAGGCGATACGACCGTTTTCCATTGGCCAATAAAATCGGTAGGAGTATAGGTGC
>CANIYB010000334.1 GCA_947471105.1 Cytophagaceae bacterium | reverse complement strand
CGGTGTTAGCTCGGGAAAAAATCTCTGTTATTCTGATATCCCAAGCATCTTCTGAGCATTCCATTTGTTTTGCAATAGAGCCTCAAGTTTCAGATAAGGTGAAAGCGATTTTGCACCGAGAGTTTTCTGCAGAGATTGAGTCGGGTGATATTGAGGGAATTGACATACAAAAAGACTTATCTGTCATCGCCGTGGTAGGAGAGGGAATGAGGAAGCACACGGGTGTGAGTGGTAAATTGTTTTCTGTGTTAGGTAAGAATGGGATTAATATCGTAGCGACGGCACAGGGTTCATCCGAATTAAATATTTCGGTCGTCATCGAACAAAAGGATTTGTCGAAAGCATTAAATGTGATTCATGAGACTTTTTTCTTTTCTCAAACCAAGACATTACACCTGTTTTTAGTTGGCACAGGCCTAATAGGCAAGACATTATTGGCCCAATTGATCGGCCAAGAGCGATATTTGGCAAAGTATAAAGGATTGAAAATTAAGTTGGTCGGTCTGGCCAACAGCCGAAAGCAATACATCGATGAATCAGGGATTGATCTTAAAAAGGCCATTGAAATATTAGATTCAAAGGGTTCTGAAAATGATTTAAATGCATTTGTCGCTGATTTAAAGCAATTGAATTTACCTAATTCAATCTTCGCAGATTGCACGGCGAGTAAAGATATTTACCAATTTTATTTAGGCTTATTTCATGCCAATGTATCCGTTGTTACACCAAATAAAGTAGCTAATTCGGGTCCATATGAGCTTTATGCGGAATTGCATCAAACCGCTTTAGCTAAGGGAGTTAAGTTTTTATACGAAACGAATGTGGGTGCAGGTTTACCTGTAATCAATACCTTACAAGGCTTAATTTCATCTGGCGATCGTTTTGAGAAAATAGAAGGTATCTTGTCTGGAACCTTATCTTATTTATTTAATTCATTTGTTCCCGGTAAATCCTTTGTGGATGTTTTAATGGAGGCAAAGAAAAAGGGATATACGGAACCGGATCCACGTGAAGATTTGAGTGGCATGGATGTGGCTCGAAAAATATTAATCTTAAGTAGGGAAATCGGGTTGAAATTGGAGTTTTCAGATATTACCATTTCGCCTATTATTCCAAGTTCATGCGAAATGGCGCCAACAGTTGACGCATTTTTTGATGAGTTGAAAAATCAGAATTCATACTTCGAGAATTTAGTTAATCAAGCACATGCGAATGGCCATGTTTTGCGATATATAGCCAAGTTAGAGGATCAGAAAATCACTATAGGGCTAAAGGAAGTAGATTCTTCACATCCTTTTTATCAAATGGATGGAGCAGATAATGTGATTGCATTTACAACTAAAAGATATCACGATAGGCCTTTAGTCATTAAAGGGCCAGGTGCTGGGGCGGAAGTTACGGCATCGGGCGTATTTGCCGACATCGTTTCATTAGGCAGTTATTTAGGATAAATATGGAAAAAATACGTGTTTATGCTCCTGCTACTGTTGCCAATGTGGCTTGTGGATTTGATATTTTTGGTTTTGCTGTAAACCATCCTGGAGACGAAGTAGTCTTGGTTAAAAAGAATTCCCCTGGTATCGAAATAATCGAAATTACGGGAGACGAGGGCCGATTACCTAAGGAGGTATCAAAAAATACGGCCGGCATTGCCATTCAAAAGTTTCTTGAATTTATAGGTAAGCCGGAACAAGGTTTTTCCCTGTCATTGCATAAAGATATGCCTTTGGGCTCTGGATTAGGCTCATCTGCTGCTTCTGCTGTAGCAGGAGTTTTTGCCGCAAATGAGTTAATGGGGCGTCCTTTAGCACAAAAAGATTTACTTCCTTTTGCGATGGAGGGGGAACGAGTTGCCTGTGGATCTGCCCATGCAGATAATGTGGGTCCAAGTTTATTGGGTGGTTTTGTCATTATTCGAAGTTATGAGCCCTTGGATATTATTCAGATACCTACGCCAAACGATTTATATGCCAGCATTGTTCACCCGCAGATTGAGGTGAATACCAAAGATGCGAGAGGTATTTTGAATAAAGAAATTTTCTTGTCGACCGCCATTACTCAGATGGGAAATGTAGCTGGTTTGGTTGCTGGTTTATTATTGCCCGATTATGAGTTAATTGGTCGCTCTTTAGTGGATGTGATCATCGAACCTTCCCGTGCCATTTTAATTCCCGCTTTCAAAGAAGTAAAAATGGCTGCATTGCAGGCAGGAGCTTTAGGTTGCTCTATTTCAGGTTCAGGTCCATCTTTATTTGCGCTTTCAAAAGGGGAGGAAGTGGCCCAAAAAGTAGCTGAAAGTATGGCAGCTGAATTTGCCAAATTAGGTATTGGTTCAGAAACGTATGTATCTCAAATTAATCAAGCGGGTCCTGTGATTCTTCCTAATTAGGCTTTAGGATGTGCTTGTGAATAAATTTCCTTAATTTTTTCCATTGAATTATGCGTGTATACTTGGGTTGCCGCTAAATTAGCGTGTCCCAATAGCTCTTTAATGGCGTTTAAATCAGCCCCACGGTTCAATAAGTGTGTGGCATAGGTATGGCGTAAAATATGGGGTGATAGTTTCTCTAAGGTGCTAATGCGACTCAATTGTTTTTTGACAAGTCTCTGAACAAAAACCGGATAGAGAATTTCTCCCTTATCGGTCAGTAATAAATGATCATGCGTATAAGGACAGGCTTTTAGGTAATTCTCGATCAGGACCTCAATCAGCTTTGGGATAGGAATCATTCGCTCTTTATTTCTTTTTCCAATGACTCGGATCGTACCAGATTGCAAATTAACCTGAGTTCGTTTTAAGGAAATCAATTCTGCTAACCGGATTCCCGTACCATAAAGCAAGTACAAAATCAATTGATCTCGCAAATCTTCAAACGAATTTGCATCAATGGGAGTATTAAATAAAGGTTCTATTTCGGATTCTCGAAGAAATTGCGGTAATTTTTTCTTCGTTTTAATCATTTTAATCGTGGTCATTGGGTTGTCTTTGCGATCACCCCGACGTAATAGAAACTTGAAAAAAGTTCTTAAAGTCGCTAATTTACGATTGATG
>CANIYB010000333.1 GCA_947471105.1 Cytophagaceae bacterium | reverse complement strand
TTTACGTTTTTTACGCAGCAAAATGTCGGAGAAAACTTCACAAGAAAAACTAGCTGAATTACTGAATATTAAGAAGCCTACTTTGGGCTCATATGAGTCCGGAAGAGCTGAGCCTAAATATAGCGATTTGATCTTATTGGCACAGTTTTTCAACGTGGAAGTCGACGAATTACTCAAAGAAGATTTAGCCCAAAGAATACCAGGATTAGCCAATAAGCCTAAACTACGAATTTTAGCCACCACGGTGGATTCGAACAACGAAGAGAATATCGAGATGGTACCCATCAAGGCTTTGGCAGGTTATACCGCTTCGTATGATGATTTAGAATTCATACAGGAGCTACCAACCTTCCAAGTTCCTTTCCTACCCCGAGATAAAAAATACCGCGTTTTCCCAATCAAAGGGGAATCTATGTTACCCTTAAAGCCTAACTCCCTCGTATTCGCCGAATATGTGGAAGATTGGAAATCGATCAAGGATGATACGATTTGCATCGTGGTCACCAGAGAAGAAGGAGTGGTTTTGAAAAAAATCATCAATCACCTAGAAGCCAAGAGTATCCTAATTTTGAAATCGACCAATCCTATATACGATCCATATCCCATCTTAGGAGCTGAAATCCAAGAAATATGGAAGTTTGCAGGTTATTTTCATAGTGATTTCCCTACGAACGAATAGAAAGCCAAAGCCTTCAAAAACATATCGCTTAGCTAAAATTCGCGAGTGATCAGCAGCTTTGAACTCACATGTCGTGCCTATACATTACCCACCAATCATGTCCAACCTATTTTCCAAAATATCCACAGCGCTTCAAATCAGCGAGAACCAAGTACGAAAAACCATCGCTTTACTAGATGAGGGAGGTACAATACCTTTTATTTCCCGCTATCGCAAAGAAATGACAGGAAGTTTGGATGAAGTTCAGGTAGCAGCTATTCGTGATTTAAGGGACCAATTTGTAGAACTGGAAAAACGACGAGACGCTATTTTAAAATCTTTGCTAGAGCTAGAGAAACTGACTCCGGAATTAGAGAAGGCAGTACGAGCGGCTGAAACATTAGCCAAACTCGAAGACATCTATTTGCCCTACAAGCCTAAGCGTAAAACTCGTGCAATGGCTGCCCGCGAAAAAGGTTTGCAGGAACTGGCTGACAAACTATTCCAGCAACGACTTGTTGCCCCTGAAGAATTAGCCGTTGCTTACCTTGAACATGTGGCAAACATCGATGAAGCCCTTGCAGGCGCCCGAGATATTTTGGCTGAAGAAATGATGGAAACAGCGGAAGCTAGAGAAGAAGCAAGAAATTTATTTACCCGTAAAACGACCGTAAAATCTAGCGTCGCCAAAGGAAAACAAGAAGCAGGGATTAAATACAAAGACTATTTCGATTGGTCTGAGTCTCTTGCACAAGCCCCTTCCCATCGGATTTTAGCTTTGTTTAGAGGAGAAAATGAAGGTTTTTTAAACCTGAGCTTGTTGGGCCCCGACGAAGAAGTCCTAACCAAACTGGAGCGAAGATTCATCACAGGGAATAATTCCTGCACCAAGCAAGTGGAAATGGCTATTCAAGATGGGTACAAGCGCTTATTGATGCCAGCCATGGAAACGGAAGTTCGAGCGGAAGCTAAAAAACGAGCCGATGAAAATGCGATACGCGTGTTTGCTGAAAATATCAGGCAATTACTTTTAGCCGCTCCCTTAGGCCAAAAACGCGTTTTAGCACTAGACCCAGGATTTAGAACTGGGTGTAAAGTGGTTTGCTTAGACGAGCAAGGAAGCTTATTGGCCAATACAGCTGTTTACCCTCACACGGGCCCAGGACAAGCTACCGAGGCGGCTGAAACGATTAAAGAATGGGTGAAAAAATACGAAATTCAGGCAATAGCCATTGGGAATGGAACAGCGGGAAGAGAAACGGAATCTTTTGTCCGCAACTTGAATTTGAACGGCATCCATATTATTATGGTGAACGAAAGCGGTGCTTCTATCTATTCCGCCTCTGAAGTCGCAAGAGATGAATTTCCGGATAAAGATGTGACGGTTCGAGGCGCTGTTTCCATCGGCAGAAGACTGATGGATCCCCTAGCTGAGTTAGTCAAAATTGACGCAAAGTCCATAGGTGTTGGCCAATATCAACATGATGTGGATCAAAAGAAATTACAAGCATCGTTGGATGACACGGTGGTGTCATGCGTTAATTTAGTTGGCGTAGAACTTAACACCGCCTCCAAACAGATTTTATCGTATGTATCAGGGCTAGGTCCCCAACTGGCTCAAAACATTATTGACTACCGGACAAAAAATGGTCCATTCCTCAAGCGTTCTGATCTTAAAAAGGTGACAAGATTAGGAGAAAAGGCTTTTGAGCAAGCCGCAGCTTTCTTGCGCATTCGACATGCAAAAAACCCGCTTGATGCAAGTGCGGTTCACCCAGAGCGTTATGATATAGTAGAAAAGATGGCCAAAGACCTGGGCTGTAAAGTCACTGATCTTTTGGCAGATGAGTCGCTGCGCAAGCAAATTCAATTAAGTCATTATGTAACATCAGATGTAGGGATGCCCACATTAACCGATATCATTTCTGAATTGGCCAAACCAGGCCTCGACCCACGTGAAAAGTTTGAGGCATTTGAGTTTGCTGATGGAGTAAATGAGATCAAAGATTTACGTATTGGCATGTCTTTACCAGGCATTGTGACGAATATTACCAATTTTGGGGCTTTTGTAGATATTGGGGTACATCAAGATGGATTGGTGCACGTAAGCCAACTATCCGACAAGTTTGTGAAGGATCCCAATGAAGTGGTGAAAGTATCTCAAAAAGTGATGGTACGCGTCACCGAAGTGGATGAAGCAAGAAAGAGAATTGCCCTTAGCATGAAGAGCTAATTGGGAAGCTCTTAGACTAGAATTTCGATACCGGAGAAATATCGCCACTTCATTAAAAAGCGAGTAATATTCTCCGGCACCTAAAATCTAAAAAAATTACTTTTTAACTAATTTCAACTCCATGGTGCACTCAGGACATTTGCCTTTTTTAGCATAGGTTTT
>CANIYB010000332.1 GCA_947471105.1 Cytophagaceae bacterium | reverse complement strand
CTTGAAACCCTTAAATAGTAAGGTTTTCGTGCAAAATCATGGAATTCGTTAGTATAATGTATTCCATGAAAAACATATGAAACCCTTTCTGGCATTGAGTTTCATTGATAATGGGCTGAAATATAAGCCTGCCTTGAGTTTCGGCTATTTAATCTATCCACATTCAATTCACAATTTGCATTTCGGTGCAAAAATAGTAGCATTTTTCACCCCAAGTGACTTGTACTTCCTGTAAATGGGTGGAAGCGTGTAATTGTTGGTACGACTGCCATAGCTCGATGTTGTCACAATAAAGTTGCAAAGTATAAGTAGGCGATTGGTCGGCTTGCACTTCAATTTGATATAATTTATGATCACTAAAACTTTGACTTCTTAAAATTTGTGGAATAAAATTATTTTTCATCCATTCCAACCATTGAAATTCCAAAGCAGGATCTATTTGAAAACTAATATTATAAACCTTCATGTACAATCATTTTATATTTTACTTTAATTCTAATACGATAGGGCAGTGATCACTATGTTTCACCATCGGTAGGATGGTAGCGGCTTTGATGGAGCTTCCTAATGACTCTGTAGTGCATAAATAATCAATACGCCATCCTTTATTTTGCAGCCTCACACTGGGAAATCTTTGGGTCCACCAAGAATAACCACCTGTGGTGGTTGGATTAATTTTTCTATAACTATCTATCCATCCATTTGCTAAAAATGAATCCATCCATGCCCTTTCCTCAGGTAAAAAACCAGAAGATTTTTTATTGCCTTTGGGATCATGAATATCTATTTCTTGGTGTGCAATATTATAGTCGCCTGCAAGAATAATTTTAGGACATTTCTTTTGAAGCTTTTTTATATAGCTTTCAAATTCCTTCAACCATTGGTATTTATAGGTCTGTCTTTCATCGCCACTGCTTCCAGAGGGGAAATAGGCATTTACAATAGTAATGTCCCCTATATCTACTCTAATCACCCTGCCCTCAAAATCGCTCAGCTCAAATCCATTACCAGCTTGCACTAAATCGGGTTTGATTTTACTAAATACAGCTACACCGCTATAGCCTTTTTTTTGAGCGGAAAACCAAGATACATGATAGCCAAGCTGGGTGAATAAAGAAAGGTCAATATCGTCTTCAGTAGCCTTGGTTTCTTGCACGCAAAAAATATCTACGGGGTATTCGGTGAGCCATTCAATAAGCCCTTTTTTAATAGCGGCCCTAATTCCATTGACATTATAACTTACAATACGCATCTACTATTTTGTTTAGCTAGTTTGTTTTATCCAGGTTGTTGAAATATTTCTGCATAGGCAATAAGTAATAATAAATTTTCTAATGCAGGCAGGGCAGTTCTTTTTTCTACCATTTGTATAGGTTTTTTATTTCCACTAATGGCCATTACTATTTTTTTATCGATAAGTACGGTAGTAATATTATTTTCATAATTCAGCTGAATGATAAATTCATGCTGCATTGCACTACCGCTAATAACTCTTGAATGTTTAATGGGCTGTTTTGCAAATAAAGTACCTAGGTTTACCGTATGGCTAGAATCGTATCCATTGTACACTATATCAGGGTAATAAAATTTGTTTTCTTCTTTCACAAAATCATTCACTGTAAAATAACCAATACTGTCTTTATCTTGAAAAATACGGTGGGTAGCTTCGGATAAAAATTGAATTGCTAACTTGGGGTTATTATCATTGAATACCGGCTCGACATTAAATTCAATATAGGAATCTAAAGAATAATCGATATTATTTTTAATATCTCTTAAGGGCTGCATAACTTGATAGTATTCATTTTTGCTAAACACCGGTCTCGTTTTTCTTATAATTTCTACAATGTCTTTGTAGGGGTTGTTTTCTGATTTATCCTTGTTGTTTATTTTTTTCAAAACAGCTGGAGGCATTCTTAATGCATGTAGTCCTGCATTATCTACAAAAGAAATAAACTTCTTAGTTGTATCAAATAAGACTCTAGGCATATTGTGTACAAAGGGCATCCAATAATTATCAGTAGCGTAGGCTGCTGGAATTTTGACATCAATAAAATCTATATCATCTCCCTCCGTGTCCAAATAGTTCATGGCCTTTGTAATGGCATTATACAATAGATTGGGCATACTAGCAGAAGATCTTATGGTATAACCTATTCCCAAGGATTCAATAGGGGTAAAGCCCAACATAATTGTTTTTTGAAAAACACGCTCTTGCTTTAGATTAAATATGGAACAGGCGATAAACCAAACGGAATGAATGCTGTCTTTTTTTTCTTTAGATAATTTGACTAAATCATTTTGGTAAGCAAACCCGGGATCCATTTCATATATTTCTATATAGGCATGGTAAGGAACCTGCATACTATTAGACCAATCTATTTTTATTTTACCCGCCTGTGTTAGCTTAGTGAGTGATTTTGTAGTAGTAGTGTAGTTTTTTTCTCTTTGCATTTTTAAACTGACAAAAAGACTCGAATCTAAAGTTTCTAAAATAGGATTGATGTTCGCTGGAATTTGCCAATAACTAGCCGTTGGGTTTAAATAAGAGTAGGCTTGTATTTGTTCCACTACAACTAGTGGCTTTGAAGTATTTTGAGACCATCCTTGGAAGGAGCATAGTAATGAAAAAAATAGAAATGGAATGGCAATCAAGGGCTTCATAGGTCGTATAAAATGTTATGTCAAATTTAGCTTATTTAAAGTACTATGCTTCAATATTTATTCTAACTTCAATAATAGAATTTGTTAAAAATTCGAAGAACTTATGAAATCAACAGAAAAGCAAAGAATTATTCCAGCCTTTAAGCAGTATGACTTAGAGGGTCCTAAGCCCAGGGTGAATGAATTTTTATTTGCCCTTCAAATTTTCATACAATTTATTAAAGGGTTTAGAACCCTACATTTTATAGGCCCTAGTGTGACCGTTTTTGGTTCTGCAAGATTTGATGAAAATCATGTTTACTATAAAATGGCTAGAGAAATAGGAAAAAAAATTGCCGAACTAGGTTTTACCACCATGACAGGTGGGGGTCCTGGTATTATGGAAGCGGCCAATAGAGG
>CANIYB010000331.1 GCA_947471105.1 Cytophagaceae bacterium | reverse complement strand
TGATTGAGATCGGCTCGTTCATCGGAATGGCGGTCATGACACAATCTGAAATCACGATTAAGAATTGCCAAATAGCTGAATTGGGCATCATTCCAGATGTATTTAAAAAATTAGGGATTCAGATGGAATTTAGAGGAGATGATATTTACATCCCTTCTCAAGAACATTATGAATTAGAAAATTTCATCGACGGGTCTATGTTGACCATTTCGGATCATCCGTGGCCTGGATTTACCCCTGATTTACTTTCGATCATTTTAGTAACAGCCATCCAAGCGAAAGGAACTGTTTTGATTCACCAAAAAATGTTTGAGTCACGCTTGTTTTTTGTGGATCGCTTGATCGAAATGGGGGCACAAATCATATTGTGTGATCCTCACCGTGCGACTGTAGTTGGATTTGATCGGAAACAAACCTTAAAAGGAATTCGGATGTCCTCACCGGATATTCGTGCGGGAGTTTCCTTGTTGATCGCAGCGATGTCGGCCACTGGAACCTCCATCATCGATAATATCGAACAGATAGACCGTGGATATCAAAATATTGATACGCGACTTAATGCGATTGGCGCAGAGATCGTTCGAATTTAACGCATGGTTTTAGCCACATTTTCTGAAAAAGTCATTAAGACGATTAAACTCGCATTGCCCATCATCATAGGGCAGTTGGGCATCATGCTCATGGGTTTAGCGGATACGATTCAAGTAGGCCGAATGAAATTTCTGGCGGCGGAAAGCCTCGGAGCATCCGGAATGGCCGGTTCTATCTTTTTCACCATTGCCGTGGTGGGTTTGATCTGCATGAACATCGTTTCCCCCATGGTGTCCAAAGCCGCAGCAGAAGGCGACCTGCCCGAATGTGGCAATTTACTAAGGGCCAGTTTGCGTGTGGCACTTTTTCTAGCTGTGATCACCATCGTTATTTTAGGAATTATAGGGCTCAACTATGATTTATTTGGGCAAACAGCCATCAACAAAAAATTAACGCTGCCATTTTTAGCTTTGATTTCCGCCTCCGTTATTCCCATTTTTATTTTTTCGGCGTTAAAAACGCTAACCGATGGGCTGCAAAAGCCTAGGATTGCGATGACTATTACGCTAATTGCCCTATTGCTCAATGTACTTTGGAATAGCATTTTAATTAATGGCTATGGACCCATACCAGCTTTAGGATTAATAGGAGCAGGAATTGCGACCCTAATGGCTCGAATTTTCATGGCCACCAGTTTAGCTATTTACATTTTTACTCGGAAAGAATTTAAACCTTATTTAGCTAAAGTGCATGTGCATCATACTCCTTGGGTCCTGGAAAAAACGATTTTGAAAGTTGGCGTACCCAGCGGTTTTCAAGGCTTTTTCGAGATTGCCACATTCGGGATGGCTGTGGTCATGATGGGTTGGATTTCCATTACGTCACAGGCGGCCCATATTGTGGCCATCAATATGGCATCACTTACCTATATGGCAGCCACGGGCATCGCGGCGGCAGGGGGAATTTTGGTGGGTGAAGATATCGGAAATAAAAGTAAGCCGGGTATTTATGTGTCTGGAAATGCCGCCTTATTTCTATCCCTCGTATTCATGGGCATCTGTGCATTGGTCATGTTTTTTGGTCGAGAATTTTTTGTCACTTCTTATACCAAAGAAATGGCCGTAGTCAGCATCGCGGTCCAATTGGTCATCTGGGGTGCGGTATTCCAACTATTTGACGGGGTACAAGCGGTTTCATTGGGATTATTGAGAGGATTACAAGATGTCAAAATTCCGACATTTATCACAATTTTTTCCTATTGGGGAGTGGGCATTCCGTTGAGTTATTACTTAGGCATATTTACAGGCCAAGGGGCAGAAGGCATTTGGATCGGATTAACGGCCAGCCTAATCTGTTCCTCCATTTTACTGACTTGGCGCTTTTATGTGCGCACCCATGGAATTGATTTGGATGCTCTGAAAGTGGAAGATTAATTTGGATTAACCTACACTTATAAAAACAGGCCTTCCTAAATCTTTACAATCCTTGATGTAATCTTCCACGGACTGATGAAAATCTTGAGTCAACGTTTGAACTGTGTTTCCTTCAAAAGTCACCAAATCAGAAATTCCCTCTATTTTCCCGTAATAAATTTGATCATTTGCACTAAAATTTACGCTTCCAATAAAATCCTTGTAGTGAAGCTGATCGTTGTTACGTTTTAATCCCATTTGCTTAATTCATTTAGTAAATAATTTACCTGATATTCTTTTAACTGATTGGAAGGATGTGGGCGATGTAAACGAATCATGTGTTTTAAATCATGATGAAAAAAAGGCCACCCTTGAGCCAGAAGTTTTTCCCTTCGAAAATTCTTCATAACCATAAGCATGCAACAACGTTCTGATTTCTTGAAAGGTAAAATCCTTGGGCTTTGATTTCAGTCGCAAATATAGCTTTTCTTTTTTGGACATTGCAAAAATATTTTTGCAAGATGCAATAATAAAATAATCAAAAAGCTAAAACGGATTTTAATAGCTAAAATGATCAATTAGCTGATATTCTACATGTAAATAGGGTAAAGTAGAGACGCGATACCTCGCGTCTTTTTGGTATAAAAAATAACCCTAAGCTTTAACCTGAGTCCAATAAATAAAGACGCGAGGTATCGCGTCTCTACAACATAAAAAAAGACGCGATTATCGCGTCTCTACAACAGCATGTTCTAGTAATTAAAAGTGAAGTGCTCGTTTAGCGGTTGCCGCCAGACAGGCTTCTTTCATCGCTTCCGTATACGTCGGATGTGCATGCGACATACGTGCGATGTCTTCCGCTGAGGCCCTAAATTCCATGGCCACTACCGCCTCGGCAATCATGTCAGCCGCTCGGGCGCCAATCATATGAACCCCTAGGATTTCATCGGTTTTGGCATCTGCCAACACTTTGACCAAACCATCCACGTCCATTGACGCAGCTGCGCGACCCAAAGCTTTGAAAGGAAAAGATCCTTCTTTATAGGCAATGCCGGCAGTAGTTAATTCTTGTTCTGTTCTTCCCACGGAAGCCACTTCAGGCCAAGTATAAACCACGCCAGGGATAAG
>CANIYB010000330.1 GCA_947471105.1 Cytophagaceae bacterium | reverse complement strand
TACCAATTTTGAACACTAATTTCAGCATTCAATTCCCCATTAGCCTTAATGGCAAGTAGAGGCTCAAGGGTGGCTAATTGGAACTTATTTGCTCGGAATCTCAATGTTTGAGTTGAATCCATAGACAAGCTTCCTTGCAAGGCAATCGATTGTTTTTTGTTTGATATTAATACATGCTCGGCCTTCCATTCTTGGCCTTTCAGGGTAACCATATTTTCAGGATCAAAGGCCCAATCTTGCCCTAAAATTTTCAGGTAGGAATCCTTAAATCTCAAAGACAAACCATCTTTTTCAAATCGCCAATTCCCGCCAAAATGTGCGGAATTGTCCTCCCCAGTCTGTTTGAAATCAACGTCGAAATTAATTCGATCCTGATCCCAAAGTGCATTCAATTTAAAGTTTTCTGTGGGAGTCAAAAAATTTAGCTGCTGCCTTCTTGATTGAAAAACAAGGCTAGAAGATACCTCTGGACCACCCAAAAACTTAGAACTTTGCAGAGAAAAAACGGATTGATAAAATTTATACCCACCAAATACAAGAGTGTCAGGATAGGACTCCAAACTCACCGAATAGGTTCTCCCCTTAGAAACGTTCCCGGTAAAAATGGTATTTCGGCCTATGCCGACCGACGGATAAAACCTCGATAAAATGGGTTGGGCCTGATGGCAAATGATGGTGAAATCAGCAAAATATTTATCATTGATATCGTATTTTCTTTTGCTGTAATAAGCGGTCCGCTCGTCTTCTTTTTTATTAAAATACAATACATATTCATCGGCTAATTGGACCAATTCCGATTTCATTTTAGTAGGCTTAAATTCTCCATTCAGCTCCACTGAAATCAAATCGGAATTTAATCGGTACTGCCTGAATCCAACATTATTTTCATTGGCCGTAAAGGAAATTAAGCCCATGGACAGATCATCCATTTTCGGCTTTTTTATGACAATATCTGTGAAAACTGCCTTGCCAAACAAGTCATCAATATCCGTAAATTTAATATTCAAATCAAAACCCGTTTTTATCTGAACATCTTCACTACCCCAATGCAATTTAGCTAGGTCGGCATGCCCAATTTTACCCTCTAACAAATACGCGGCTTTTGCTTGTTGCAAGTTGATTTCACCCGACATTTCAGCCACAAAATGAGTGTCTTTTACGGCAACATTTCCTTTAAATAATTGCCGCTGAAAATTCCCTTTTACACTCACATTTTTATAGGCATACTCGTTAAAATTGATTTCAGAAAGCTTGCCATCAAAATCAACATGGGCTGATTTTTTCGAAAAGCCTGTTCCTTTTATTTTGCCTATTAGATCTATATTGCCAATATAAGGTTCAATGTCCAACAGTTTCCCTAATTTAAATTTGGCTAATTTTACAATCCCGTCATAGGATGAAAGGGCCATGGAATCCTTAAGCTTAAGTTTAAAATCTCCCTCCATATAACCTAAACCGGTGTTCAATTGGCCTGATGTTTGAAAGTCGTCATAGCTACCTTTAAATTTACCATCAAAAGCCACAGAGCCCAATATTTTCATTTTTTCAGAAGCCCCTTGCGTGATAAAAACAGCTAAATCGTTGGGGAAGAAAATGGAATTATTCATTGCAAAATCCATTTGCGTCGTCGTTACATTGGGTAATCCTTTAAAACTAAAGTTGCCTTTCAACTTAGAATTCTGGCCAAATCCCAATTCGAAATTCTTAAGAGACAAATTGTCCACCGAGCCGTTAAGTATACCATTCAATTGGTAATAACCCTTATAATCATACATAGCATTCACAAATCGCCCTAAATCCTCTCCTTTAACTTTGCTATTTTTAAGATTTCCGACCATTTCAACTTTCGTAATCCACTTCGTCAGGTCATTTATTTTTTTATAGTTCATGTGGACGTGATCTCCCACATATGAGTCATTAAAAAATAAGGTCAAGTCATCAAATCGCATTTGTCGATCTGAAATCATGAACTTGGTATCCAACTTTTTCACTTGAAATTTACTCAATGGGTCGATCGTCCGAAAACCAATTGTTTGAAGTCCTATAGTGTCCCCATGAACATAAAAATCGGCTACTTGAGCATTGATTTTAACAAAACTGAAATGAGATAAATCAAAATGTGTAGGCGTAGCCAGGTTTTTTTCCTGCTCGTCATCGAGTAAAAAAGTACCGTCAACGACTTGGGCCGAATGAATTTTAAACAGGCTAGATTCTGTGCTAGTGGAAGTTGAATTTTTATTCACATAAGCAACAATTCGATCGATAAACTCATTCAAGTTTATCTTCCCCGAATTTTTTTCCAAAATCAAATGAACACGAGGACGAATCAATTGCGCATATTCCATGGATGGTTTTGAACCATGCAAAAACAGATCTGAAACACTGAAATTAATGTCTAATTTCTCAATGTAAATCATGTCCTTGCCCCATGGATCTTTAACCCGCAAACCCCAAAAGCTTACTTCATCAAAAAACTTCAGTTGGATTCCATCTAATGTCAGTGGGTACCCAATGGCTTTTTCAATTTTGGGAGCAAAGTAATTCGCTAATCGGATTTGATTGGATGGTGCACGGAGAAGTAATATGATCGAAAAAAACAGCAAAAAAATCCCTACCAATCCATATAGGACTGATTTTGCGAGGATCTTTAGGTATTTGACCATATTTTTCTTTTAGTGAAAAAAAACAAATTATGTTTTAATTACCTTATTTTTGCAGACGAATTTTTATGATTTTACTAGCGATTGAATCTTCTTGTGATGAAACCTCTGCGGCGATAATGGTCGACGGAGAGTTAAAATCAAACGTCATTTCCACTCAATTAATTCATAGCGAGTGGGGTGGCGTCGTTCCCGAATTAGCTAGCAGGGCACATCAAAAATCAATTATTCCTGTCGTACAGGAAGCTCTGCAAAAGGCAAATATAAACAAAAATGACTTGAATGCCATCGCATTTACACGAGGCCCCGGTTTGCTTGGAGCCCTCATGGTAGGAACGTCATTTGCTAAGTCATTGGCCCTAAGTTTAGACATTCCATTGATCGAGGTAAATCACATGCAAGCCCATGTGTTGGCGCATTTCAT
>CANIYB010000329.1 GCA_947471105.1 Cytophagaceae bacterium | reverse complement strand
ATTCACTTATTGAGCGGAACGCATTTTGTGACAAACTCTTTAGGACCTCAAACCATTGTCAGCACAGGACAATTCAGTCACTGGAAAGATGGCAGAAACCTGCCTGATGTCATGGCGGGAACGATGCAATATGGAGATACGGCTGAACATCCGGCATTCCAATTAACGCTTCAAGTGAACTTTATCAGCGGGACCGGTGGCCAAGAAGTTACCCGGTTTATCGGCTCCGAAGGGGTGATGGATGTCAAAGGAAACAACATTTCGATCAAGCATAGCATTTTGCCAGAAGCCCCAGGCTTTGGTGGATATGATTCCTTATTTACCTTCTCCAAAAGCATGCAAGAGGAAATGCAAAAGGAATACGACGCCAAATGGACTGAAGCGCAGAAAAAGCGTCCATTGAAAGAGGATGTTACGTTCAAACCACCTACCGGATACAACGAACATTTAGATCACTTTACTAATTTCTTTGATGCGATTAGAACAGGTAAAGCCGTTGTAGAAGATGCCACGTTTGGCTTTAGAGCTGCGGCACCTGCCTTGGCGTGTAATGAAAGTTATTTCTCTAAAAAAATCATTCATTGGGATCCCATTAAAATGAAATTGTTGAAGTAAGGGATCTTACTTTTCCAACAAGAAATCTTGATAGGTAATAGAACAAGGGCTTAAAAGCTCTTGTTCTTTTTACGAAGGAATGCCAACATAAATTTTTAAACGCATGAAAAATCGTCGGGAATTTTTAAAACAAAGCACGGGTCTTTTAGGCCTATCGGTCTTGGATTTTACTAAGACAAATAAACCTCTCTTGTCTTTCTCGACCTTAGGTTGCCCTACATGGGATTTTTCTCAAGTGCTCCAGCATGCCAACAAAAACCAGTATTCAGGCATTGAAATCAGAGGGATCAAGGGAAATTTAGATCTTCCTTCACATCCTATTTTCAGTCAGTCAAATCTCGCTGCGACTCGAAGGCAGGTGGCAGATGCAGGTTTGAAAATTGTTAATTTGGGTTCATCGGCCAACATGCATTTCTTGGATTCCAAAAAGCGACAAAGCAATTTAGATGAGGCGAAGAAATTCATTGATCTGGCAAACCAATTGGCCTGTCCGTTTATCCGAGTTTTCCCCAACGATTTACCCAAGGATCAGCCGGAGAATGAAACGGTGAATGCCATCATCCAAGGATTGATTGAATTAGGAAATTATGCGAAAACCAGTGGGGTGAAAGTGCTTTTGGAATCGCATGGAAAAGTAATTAAAAGCGATATGCTCCTGCACATCATGCAAGAAACCAATCACAAAAATGTAGGCCTCGTTTGGGATTTCTTTAATATGTGGTCGGTCACCAAAGAGCCCCCAGCGCAGGTATATCAAATCTTGAAAAAATATATTTTACACACGCATATCAAGGATGCCATTGTTACGGAGGCGGGTGAAAAATACACGCTTTTGGGGGAAGGAAATGCTCCCGTGAAGGAAGCGCTTCATGCCTTAAAATCCGGCGGGTATTCTGGCTATTATAGTTTTGAGTGGGAGAAGCTTTGGCATCCTGAGATTGCCGAACCTGAAATAGCGATCCCTCATTATTCTAAAAACTTTTCAAATTATTGGCTATAAAAAATGAACGCTAAAGATAAACGTACGTTTGATGCCATTGTGATTGGCTCTGGAATTAGTGGAGGCTGGTCGGCGAAAGAACTGACCGAAAAAGGTTTGAAAACATTGCTTTTGGATCGAGGTCGAGACGTCAAACATGTGGCGGATTATCCGACTACCTCCCTTAATCCTTGGGAATTGCCGTATCGTGGACAAGTGCCATTGGAGTTAAAAAAGGAATACGGCATCGCAAGCAAAAACTTTATTTTTACGGAGGCCACGTCTCATTTTCTGACCAAAGACGAAGAACAGGCTTACATTCAAGACAAACCGTACGATTGGATTCGGGCGTATCATGTCGGGGGCCGATCGCTTTTATGGGGTCGCCATACCCAGCGATGGAGTGATTTTGATTTTACGGGTCCGGCGCGAGATGGCTATGCGGTCGACTGGCCCATCCGATACAAAGACTTGGCTCCCTGGTACAGTTATGTGGAAAAATTTGTGGGCATTTCGGGCAATAAAGACGGCTTGGAAACCTTGCCAGACGGTGATTTTATAAAGCCATATGAATTGTCCTGTGTGGAGAAGCATTTTGGCCAAGTATTAAAAAATAAATATACGGATCGGCATGTGATTATTGCGCGCACGGCGAATTTAAGTCAGGCCGATAAAATTCATCGGGATGTCGGGAGAAGTCAATGCCAAAACCGAACCTTATGTGAGCGCGGCTGTCCTTATGGCGGATATTTTAGTAGCAATTCTGCTACTCTGCCAGCTGCTTATAACACCGGAAATTTAACGTTGAAAGCTCATTCAGTTGTTCATTCCATTATGTATGATGAGAAGAAAAATAAGGCGATCGGCGTGCGCGTGGTGAATGCGCTGACCCATGAAATGGAGGAATATTATGCCTCTATAATTTTTGTGAACGCCTCGCCTTTAGCGACGAATTTAATTTTATTGAATTCCATTTCTTCTCGTTTCCCAAATGGGCTCGGAAATGATTCAGGAATTTTGGGAACCCACATGGCTTTTCATAGTTATCGGGGTAGAATTACCGCCGAGTACGACGGGGATTTGGAGTATAAAACGGAGGGAAAAAGGCCGACGTCCGGGTATATCCCGCGCTTTAGAAATGTGTACAAACAAGAAACGGATTTTTTGAGAGGCTATGCGAGTAATCTTTCCGCGAGTCGGGTGGTGTTAAATGCCAAAGACCTTGTGGGCGAATCATTGAAGAATTCTTTGTTGGCACAAAAACTAGGTAACTGGCACATCAACGTAGGCATGATGGGAGAAACGATTCCCAAGGCGCATTCGACCGTTCGTTTGGATGGGCAAATGAAGGATAAATATGGGATACCCCAACTCAGAGTTTCGGTGGCTTATGATGAGAATGATGAGAAGATGTTGAAAGATTTTCATCAGCAATTTACCGAAATGTATGCGGCGGCAGGTTTTACGAATATTCAGCCGATTGACACCAAGCGTCT
>CANIYB010000328.1 GCA_947471105.1 Cytophagaceae bacterium | reverse complement strand
GATTTTCTTCCATTAAAACGCAGAATGATATCAAGGTGATTCGGAAGGAAATTCAAAAGAGATCTGTTTCCTTATTTGAGCCAAGGCCTGAATTAGGTCACGGGACGAATGCCTTGTGTTTGGTAGGTACACGGAACATCTCAAAAGGCTTGTTTTTAGATCGTAGGGCGTTTATGAATTCGTATGATTACAAGACGGATTTAAATGGAGATGCTCTTTTAGGGGTTATGAAGCCTATTCCTCCGGTTTGTGGTGGAATTAATTTGGAGTATTATTTCTCTAGAGTGGATAATCAAAAATTCGGTGCGGGTACTAAATTGCCCCATAATGTGTTGGGGCTTATTGGCGTGACCAACAGCAGTGATGGGGATTTGCGCCCAGGTTTACCCCTTCAGATGATTGAGGTTCATGATCCGATTCGTTTACTGGTGATTGTGGAACATTTCCCTGAAATCGTTTTGAAAACCATCAAAATTCTCCCTGAATTATACGAATGGTTTAATAACGAATGGGTGCACCTTGTTTCAGTGAATCCCGAAACAAAGCAGTTTTCTTATTTTAAAGAAGGTGAATTTGTCTTATATGAAACGCTTACGAACCAAGTTCCTAGTATTTCAAACATGCATGATTTTCTTGAAGGAGCGAAAGAAATGGAAACAAACCATATTCTTGACGCGACGAAAGAGAATTTACCTATTCATCAATTAATCAATTAATTATGTCGCAATACCTTATTTTTTTTATACTAGTTCCATTGCTTGGCTTTTTAATTTCACTTGTACCCTCAAAGAAAAATGAGAAGTTGATTTATTCAATTTCACTGGTAACTTTTTGTTTGCATGCTGTCATTTTAGCTTTCGTTGGATTTGAATGGTTTACGTCGAGTGAGCCCTCCATTATTAATTCGTATTTGCCATTTTATGTTTACCAAACTTCGTCCTTTAAGATCGACTTGTTTGTAGATAAATTGTCCATGGTCTATTCCTCAGTGGCTGTTATTCTAAGTATATTAATTGCCATTTTTTCGCGGTTTTATATGCATAGGGATCCTGGATTTAAACGTTTTTATTCCATTATTCTGTTGTTTTTCTTGGGACTGAACTTCGTTATTTTTTCAGGCAACTTCGAAGTACTCTTTGTGGGTTGGGAAATTTTGGGAATTAGCTCATTCTTTCTGATTGGTTTTTACCGTGAAAGGTATTTGCCTACTAAGAACGCTTTAAAGGTGGTTTCGATCTATCGGCTTTCCGATATTTTGTTATTGGCTGGTATTTGGATGTGTCACCATGCATTTGAAAGAAATATCAATTTTTTCGAATTGACTCATGAGAAAGAATTGATGGCAATTTTGGCAGAAAACACGAATCTCCTTTTTCTGATTCCTTGTATGTTTATGTTGGTCGCTTTCATTAAATCGGCCCAATTTCCATTTTCATCGTGGATGCCGCGTGCGATGGAAGGTCCTACTACGTCGAGTGCCATCTTTTATGGTTCCCTTTCGGTGCACATCGGTTTGTTTTTAATGATGCGTTTAAGTCCTCTTTGGATGGATAATATTCAAATCAAAATGCTTTTAGCGATTTTTGGTTTGTTGACAATCATCACCAGCGCTAGTACGGCTGCGGTCCAATCGGCTGTTAAGACGCAAATTGGATATGCTTCCATCACGCAAATAGGCCTGATGTTCATTGAGCTATCTTTAGGATTTCAGAATTTGGTTTTATTCCATTTTGCTGGAAACGCATTTTTAAGGACGTACCAATTGCTAGTGTCGCCTTCGGTGTTACATTATTTGATTCATAGCCAGTTTTTTCATTTTATCAAACCGACTGACAATATTTCAAATAGCTTTTTGGGCAGGATAAAGAAAACTATTTTCATTTTATCCATTAAAGAATGGAACATGGACCGATTCCAATTTAAATACTTGTGGAATCCATTTAAAGTGATTGGAAACTTTTTGCAAATCATTAACAAAAAGGCTGCTTATGCTGTTGTGATTTTGATTTTGGTCTTTTCTTTCCTGGCAAAACTAATTGGCAACGATTGGCTTTCAAATGTTCCAAACCTATTTCGTTATCTATTAGCGGTGATTGGATTTATGTCGGTGATGTTAGCCTTTGTAGAAAGAAAATCAGCTCTTAAAGCTTGGGTATTCGTATTCGTGATGCAGGTATTTAATTTAATGGCGATCATTTATTCTGCTGATGTTCCCTATTCGCTGATTGAAATCTATTTAGCGGGTATGATCATCGCTTTTGTTTTAGGCTATTACGTCTTACGCCAAATGCTTGTATTAGAGAATCAACCCGATTTAAATGGTTTTTATGGCCATGTGTATGAGCATCCTAAATATGGCTTATTCTTTATTTTGGCTTCCTTAGGGATGGTTGGATTTCCTATCACCGCTTCTTTTATCGGAATTGATATCGCATTATCTCAATTGCATCTTCATGATTTCCCTATGTTGGTGATCATATTATTGGGATTGTTATTTGCGGAAATCAGCGTTTTACGTATTTATACGCGAATGTTTTTGGGAAATCATAAAAAAGTGTACCATCAGATTGCATTTAAAAACTCATAAAAAAAGCCCGAAAGGGCTTTTTTTATGTATTAGAAGTAGGATTTTATATTATCTAGCTTTCAACGAACTTAGGAATTCGACCACATCTCTAATTTCTCTTTTTGATAGTAAGCTTCCCATCGGTGGCATACTAGACGGAGCATTTACACGAGACTTGATGCGTGATAGCGCAATTTTTAAAGGTTCTGCCTCATTGGTTTTCAGTTGGATTTCTTTCTCATTTTCAACAACTAATAATCCGGTTACTTCTTGGCCATCGGTCAATACAACAGTCACATTGCCAAAACCGGGTGCAATGCGAGCACTAGGTTCAATTAAGGATTGAAGTATTTGTTCGCGAGTTAATCTACTACCAACGCCCCTTAAGGAAGGTCCTACATTTCCTAATTCACCACTCACATTATGGCAACGCACGCATTGAACCGTTGGGTTGCGATTAAAAATACCACTGCCTACTTGTAAATTACCTCCGAAAAGTGCCTCTTTAAACTCATCGGTTAAGGTTCCCTTTGTTTTAAGGG
>CANIYB010000327.1 GCA_947471105.1 Cytophagaceae bacterium | reverse complement strand
GGCGCATATATTTACATGCGGCCTCCGTGGCACGTTCAGGATCAAATCTTTCATCCACATATGAATCTACTCGAAGACCAAAATCACCCCGAGCAGTATAGGGCATAAACTGCCATAACCCGCCGGCACCTTTTAAGGATAAAGCCTTGGTTTCAAGACCAGATTCAATCAAAGACAAATATTTTAACTCATCAGGTAATCCGTATTGTTTCAGGTATTTTTCATAAATAGGAAAATATAGATCTCGCTTTTCCAACATATGCTGGGTGAAAGCCGCCTTCTTAAATGCAAAATATTCGACATATTGATGTGAATATTGATTGTAAATTAGAGGAATTACATTTTGAATTGATTTTAACCGATTCTGAATTAAAGAAGGGTCTATCATCAACGAAGTGGGTACTCCTTGCTCATTTCGAGCTAAAGAGTCAATGAACTTGCGATCAATATTTGGCAAAAATGCACTCCTTTCCTGCCCAAACAATGCGGTTGAAAGGAAGCAAAAATAGATTAAATATGTGATCTTTATTTTCAAAAAATTGTCTTATAAATATGAAGTAAAATCAACCAATTCATCTTCTGAATAGGCTGGTCCCATCGCTTGAAATCCAATCGAAAGTCCATGTAAGTCCTGCCCTGCAGGAACTGTAATAGCAGGCAATCCAGTCACATTTGCCTGTACAGTAAATAAATCGCCTAAATACATCTGAAGGGGATCTAAGGTTTTTTCCCCTAATCGATATGCGGTGGAAGAGGTAGTAGGCGAAATAATAAAATCATACTCTTTCAAAATCGCATCGGTACGCTCTTTAATTAATCTCCTAACTTTTTGCGCTTTTGTGTAATAAGCGTCATAATAATTTGCGCTTAAAACAAAGGTACCCAGCATGATTCTACGTTTAACTTCTTCACCGAAACCTTCATTCCGTGTTTTTTTATACATGTCAATTAAATCCCGGGGATGTTTAGTTCTTTGACCAAACTTAACCCCATCAAATCGTGACAGATTAGAACTAGCTTCAGCGGTAGTTAAAACATAATAAGTGGGCAGCATTTGATCTATGTAAGCAAAATCAACAGATTCCACAACGAAACCTTTTTGTTTTAATTGCTCAACTTTCAGAAAAAAATGATCTTTGATTTCGGTTTGTAAGCTTGGGTGCTCAACAATCTCTTTGATGTACGCTAAGCGTTTTTTGGGTATAAATTCAATCTTATCTAAGGTACTAACCGTGCTATCAAATTCATCCGGACCAGAGATAACATCCATAACTAATTTAAGATCAGCTGGGTGATGACACATGGGACCGATTGAATCGAAAGATGATGCGTAAGCAATTAATCCCCATCGAGAAACCCGACCGTACGTTGGCTTAAGGCCCGAAATCCCACAAAAAGCTGCAGGCATTCTTATCGAACCACCCGTGTCGGTTCCTAAGGAAAGGTGACACATTCCTGCTTGGACCGCAACGGCTGAACCCCCTGAACTACCACCAGAAACGTGATTTTGATTCGTATAATTTAAGACTGGACCAAAAGATGAATTCTCATTGGTTGATCCCATCCCAAACTCATCGCAATTTTGTCTACCGATAATAATGGCGTCTTCACTGATAATTCGTTGGACTGCTGTAGCTGAAAAAGTCGACTTAAATCCATTTAAAATTTGACTACCTGCTTGCGCACCATGATCTTGATAACAAAGTAAATCTTTAAGACCTACCACCATTCCAGCTAATTTACCCGCCTTCCCTTCTTTGATTTTTTGATCAATTAATCGAGCTGAAGCAAGAGCTTCCTCCGAATACACTTCTAAAAAAACATTTAATTGCTCATTCAAAGCAGTAATTTGACTCAAATATTGATTAACCAAATCAACGCAAGACAAAGTACCTTGAAATAATTTATTTCTTATTTCTGAATAAGGCTGAGGGAAATTTTCCATTAAAAATGGGGGTTCAATTAAACACAAAAGCATAGTTGGAAGATCCAACTATGCATTTTTAAAAAAGATTAAAATAAAACTATTTTTTAGTTTCGTCTAATTCTTTATTGATCTGATCTTTAACTTCATTTTTGGCATCTTGAAATTCACGAATACCTTTACCCAATCCTCTCATAAGTTCAGGTAATTTTTTACCACCAAAAAACAATAATATGGCTAATCCTATAAGCAACAATTCACCGCCACCTAAACCATTCAAAAACAATAATATACTTGCTGTGTTCATATTTTCTAAATTTTAATTGTGTAAATATATTCAATCCTTATTAAAAATCCTCAATTTAAAAATCAAAAGATTACAATTGTTTTTCAAATTCATCTAATTCATTCTTTATTGATTTTCCAACCCAAAGTACAAGAGCTAAATCATCTGTAAAACCAATAATTGGTAATACGTCAGGTATGAAATCAAAGGGGGATATAAAATAGATTAAAACGGCTGCTATTTTTGCTAATGCAATGGCAGGAAGTTTCCTATATGTTCCCTGGATATAAGCTTTGACTAATTGGCTAAACAAAACAATATAGTGATTAAGAAGCTTGACTACCGTCAGATTACTATTAGAAGCAGTTTCAGTGACTTTTTGAAGTGCACGTTTGATTAAATTCAATAAACCCAATTGGTCTTTTTGAATTATATCCTCCCCCTTTTGCAAAGCTTCTTTAAAATATTTAGAGTCCAGAATTCGATCAATAAAACTCATATTGCGGGTCATTAATTAGATTTTAACTTTTAAATATACTAAAATCATTTTAAAATTTTTGTGGTATTATCCTTATTAATCAGGATAACGAAAAAATCATTTAATTATTAGCTCTTTTGTCGTAATTTTGAAAAATTTTTTGAATCAATTAATACTAAATTTTTTAACAATGAAAATTACCGTAGTAGGAGCTGGTGCTGTTGGAGCCACGTGCGCTGACAATATCGCAAGAAAAGAATTAGCAGACGAATTAGTTTTATTAGATATCAAAGAAGGTATCGCGGAAGGAAAAACGTTAGATATGTATCAAACGGCCAGTTTATTAGGTTTTGATACAACGCTTATTGGTTCAACAAATGATTATACCAAAACAGCTAATTCTGATGTTGTTGTCATCACT
>CANIYB010000326.1 GCA_947471105.1 Cytophagaceae bacterium | reverse complement strand
TTGTTGAATTATCTGCAGCCGATTGCGTAACTCCGGTAGTACCGGTTGGCAGCACAGGAGTTCCCGTGAAGGTAGGTGAATTTTTATCGGCTTTTCCATCCACAGTGGCTTGTAAGGCAGTTCCCATGGTGGCTTGATCCACATACGTTTTTACCGCTTTCACGGATGGATATTTGCTGTCGGAACTAGCATCGTCTTGTACATTGGTCGATTTGTTACTCGTATTTTCTTTGATAGCCAAAGCGGGAACGGTTGGACTTGTGGCGGTACCACCTAAATCACCGGCTAATTGGACTTTTCCTGAGGCCAAAGTGGTGGCATCAGGAACATTTCCGGCTACAATATTGGAGATATTTTGGTCTATATAGGTTTTGGTTGCTTTTTGGCTCGGATACAATTGGTCTGAGGGATTGGATCCTCCTAAATCGATCGAAGTTGATTTGTTGGAGACCACTTCAGCGGCACCTGAAAGGTTATTGACAATGGAATTGGTGCTATTGATTTGGCCTTGTAAACTGCTCACCTGGTTATCTAGATAATTGACCGTGGTACTAATTTTATTTCGGTTTTCAATGATTTGGCTTTGTTGGTCAGTGAGCTTACTATTGATATTGGAAATGGAATTGGTGTTCTCGGTTACCTTAGCTTCTAGGCTTTTAATACTTTGGTTGGCAATTAAAAATGCGTCATCGTTGGCTTTTTTGTTGGCAGCGATATTTTTATTTGCTTCGGCTATATCGGCCGCATTGGTTTTTATATCGGCGGTATTATTTTTTACATCAGCTTTTAAGGGGTCTAAATCTTTTGGAATTAGATAGCCTGCATCGTTGGAGAACTGCGATAATTTGGTCGGAGAATCTCGTACATTTTTATAGTCGACAGATTCTGCATATAGGGCGTAAGGGGTGTAATTTAGTGTTTGCTTTGAAACTTGGATGAAATTGGTGCAGCCAGAGAAGCTAACTGAAACTTTCAAATCTTTGACTTGAGTATCCCAAACAATTTGGTTAAATGATTTATAAATACCTGAATTATTTCCTGAAGCATTTGCATTTCCAATGGTAAGATTAATTAAGCCAAAACTATCCGTGATCGTTTCTTGAATTTCTTCATATTCAAGTCTATTGGAAGAAGAGAATATTGAAAATTTTACACAAATTTTCTCATTAATTAAGGGTTGACCAGTAATTGTTTCCCCTGGAATTTCCAGTGGCTTGGGATCTAAAATAATCGCTTGATAGTTTAATCCTTTGTTTTGACTTTTAGCAAAAAAACTGATGCAAATGAATGTTAGCAATATAATATTTTTCATTTTGATGGATATATTTTTATTCCAAGACTTATGCATGTTGGATTAAAATTTAATGTTGGCGAACCGATTATTTTCTTGTTTATGCTATTGCTAGATTGATAAGATATATATCCAGCAAATAGATTGTTTATTTTTTTAGTAATTCCTATTTCATACCCAGTCAAAAATTGAATATTTGAAAACTGCGAATTATTATTTAGGTCTACAAAATGTGTATTTAGCTCTTGGATGCCTTGAATCATTTTGTTTAAGGAAAATTGCGTTTTAAGTTGAATGGAATATCCACGTTTTAAAATTATTTGTGGGCCAAAACCAAATTGAATTCCAATGAAATTGGTTTGATAAGAAAATGTATAGTTTTGAAGATCCCCCACAGAATTGAATTGATTATAATTAAGATCAATTTCGTAATTTAAGTAGGTAAGCACTTTTGTAAAATTAGGTTTATTACCTAGATAGAAAGCCAATTTCGAGTATTTTGACATTAGGGATAGTGTGTCAATTACAGGGCGTTCTATGCCGATAAGCAGGTGATTTCCAGCGCTTGGCTTTAAATTATCATTCATTATCCCAAGGGAATTTGTGAATTGATAATTTGTCAGGTTATTTCCTAAGCCTACTTTTAATTGTTGGCTTTGCCCAGAATAAGATATCAGAAAAATAGAAAGTAGTTGGAGTAAAGATTTTAACTTCATCTTTTGTTAAATTCCGTTGGGAAGCAATTAACAAATTTGAAAATTCTGACATGTATGTTTTTTTAAAGTTTTTTAAAAACCATACATATTTGCCTAAATCTCATTTTCTTTGAATAAATACTGGGAAGCTGTGAGGCCATGAATTTTTTTGCAAGCGGAGTGCAATGTTAAACGATTTCCGAATCCCGCTTCAAATGCTAATGCATCTATCGTGTATTTTTTCCAATCTGGATTATTAGATAATTGATTTTTAATGTATTGCAATCTATATGAATTGACAAATTCAGGAAAACTTTGTTGGCGTTTTAGTTTTATTGCCATTGAAATTTGTGTCGTGGACAAATTCAATCTGTTAGCTACATAGGTAATATTTAAATCATGATTTAAAAAAATCAACTCAGTTTCAAATAGTTTTTGAATATTAAAACTGTATTCGTTGTAAATATCTTTTTCGAGAGTTGAATTTGTAAATGTAATTTTTTTTAATTCTGATTTTGGGAAGAAATCTCCAAGGGTTGGACCTATTAAAAGTTGGGGATAAATTAAAAGAAATAGTGCATCAAAAACAAAGCTGAATGTGTAAGTTAAATAGATGATGGTTAGCGAAAATCCAATTCCAGTTAATTTGTAAATCGAATAGAAATAGGTGATTGAAATTAATGCTAAAAATTTTAATGCATAATCAATGGAAATCCATTTGATAAATAATTTATTATTTCTTCTGGATACAATATTACCACTTAGTTTGAAGTATTTGAATAAATTCACACCTGTCCAAAAAGTATAAATAAAAATTGACATTCCCTTAAAATAATTATGAGTATTCATCGAAATCCATCCGAAATTTCTAGTTGATACAGAATAATTTTTTTCTGATAAAACATAATTTATTTCAATTATTTTGCTTTCTAATGGACTTAAAAAAAATGGAATGCTTTCAATGAAATGAAATAAAAAGGGTAAAAAGTGGATGGCGTGAATCCATTTGAACTTCTTCTGTGGATAAAGTAAAAATTCTTGAATTAAATAAGCAAGAGGGCCATAAAGGTATATTAAAGGAGATAATGTTCTGAAAAAATGGGGATGCTTAATGATATTTTCCTC
>CANIYB010000325.1 GCA_947471105.1 Cytophagaceae bacterium | reverse complement strand
TGAGCATGCAAAGGCCCAATTCCGGGATAATCCAAACCGGCCGAAATCGAATAGGGCTCAATCACTTGGCCATCTTCCGTTTGCATCAATAAGCTTTTGGATCCATGCAAAACACCTGGTTTTCCCAAGAAAGTAGTTGCGGCCGAATGTCCACTTGATACTCCTTGGCCCGCCGCCTCCGCTGCAATTAAAGCCGTTCGTGGTTCATCCAAATAATGATAAAATGCTCCCGCGGCATTTGAACCCCCTCCTACACAAGCTAATATGTAATCCGGGTAATCGCGTCCCTCTTTCTCCTGTAATTGCCATTTGATTTCCTCCGAAATAACGGATTGAAATTTGGCAACCATATCGGGATAAGGATGCGGTCCCACCACAGAACCAATAATATAATGTGTATCGACCGGATGATTAATCCAATGACGCATCGCTTCGTTAGTCGCATCTTTTAACGTCTTTGACCCGGACTGCGCGGCAACGACAGTAGCCCCGAGCATTTTCATTCGAGCCACATTAGGCGCTTGGCGCTCAATATCAATGGCTCCCATGTAAATGATACATTCCATGCCCATCAAAGCACAAACCGTAGCAGTTGCCACTCCATGCTGTCCAGCACCCGTTTCTGCCACTATTTTATTTTTGCCTAAGCGCTTAGCCATCAAAATCTGACCAATGGTATTGTTGACTTTATGAGCACCCGTATGGCACAAATCCTCCCTCTTCAAATAAATTTTCGTGTTGTACTTAGCCGACAATCGCTCCGCCTTAAACAAGGGGGTCGGTCGGCCCACAAAATCCTTCAACAAGAAATGAAATTCCTTTTGAAAGCTAGGTTCCATCATGTATTCCAAATAATGCAGACGCAATTCCTCTACATTGGGAAACAACATTTCAGGGATAAAAGCACCCCCAAAATCACCATAATAACCCTTTTCACTGACATGAAAAGATATTCCTGCATCGATCATCTCTCAATTATTTTTGAAATATTTTTAACTTTTTCTATATCCTTAAATCCTGGTAATGACTCTAATTTACTGTTAAAATCAAGCGCATATATGGGAAATTGCGCCGACAAAGATATCGCTTCCGCCACATTTTTCTCCCCTAATCCCCCCGCCAATATAAATGGGATTGACTTTTTATATGCATGTAAAATCGTCCAGTCAAAAGCCATTCCTGTTCCACCCACTTGTTCCCCTTTTTTAGTATCAAATAAAAATAAATCCGGCTCCCCCTTACAATCCATCAAATCATTTTCATTGCTCACGGAAATAGCCTTGATAACCTTAAGTCCCAAAGACTTTAATTTCAATATATCATTGGCCGATTCCAGACCATGCAATTGGACCCATTCAAAACCAGCTCTTTTTGCCAAATCACCTATTTTCTCTACAGATGCGTCAACAAAAACCCCTACGGCCTTCGTTTTTTTTGGCAATACTGGAATTTTAAAACCATCCCCTACATACCTGGGCGATTTTGAAGCCCAAATAAATCCCATAAAGTCGGGCTGAAATGCGGCAACATCCTCAATATTCCCTAAATCTCGCATGCCACACACCTTCCACTTCATCTTTTCTATTTTAAAAATTCAGTTAAAGCTCCCCCAGGATTCGTCGTTTTCATAAAACTTTCGCCAATCAAAAAACCACGATATCCATATGTTTTTAAATCCTTAATGATCTCTGCACTCGAAATACAACTTTCAGAAACCTTCACAAATTGAGCCGGAATTTTATCCGCCAACACCTTTGAAGCCTCCACGTTTTGCTCCAAAAAATTCTTCAAATTTCGATTATTTACGCCCACAACCGAAATATAATCTCCCACGCTCCGATCTAATTCTTCTTGGTCATGTACCTCTAACAAAGTCTCCATGCCTAAAGAACGCGCTAACGTTCCTAATGTTTTAACTTCCGAAGGACTCAACGCCGCAGCTATCAGCAAAACAACATCCGCACCCATTGATTTAGCTTCAATAATTTGATACTCGTCAATCATAAAATCCTTGCGAAGCAAAGGCGTTCCAGGATTCGTCTTTCTCGCTAATTCAAAATCTGCATAGGTCCCACCAAAAAAATGCTCATCCGTTAGTACCGATAAACATGCAGCACCAGCCTCTACATATCCCCTCGTCACTTCATCCACACCCATTCGGTCATTTATAATTCCTTTGGAGGGCGACTTACGTTTAAATTCAGCAATTATTCCGGTAGATGCAGGAGCTATTAACGACATCGACAAAGAATGGCAAGCGCGCGCAAAATACCCCTGTTTCTCTAAATCAGTCACAGATTTAGCCTTTTTGCTTGCCGCAACCTCCTCCCTTTTCTTCGCAATAATTTGATCTAAAATGCTCATTTTTTTCCCTAACTCACGACGCAATTATCGCATCGCTATATTTATTTTTGTAGAGACGCGATACCTCGCGTCTATTTTATCCGTTTATTTAATCCATTATAAATTTCTTAAACGCCTGAAAAGCTCTACCACTTTCCAGCGATTCCTTCGCCATTAAATACCCATCCTGAAAACTTGCCGACTTTTCTGCTACCCATAATGCGGCACCTGCGTTCGCCAAAACTGATTGGGTTTGGGCAAGCGTTCCCTCTCTTTGTAAAATCTTATATAACATTTTGGCTGACTCCTCGACATTTGCTCCCCCATGCAATTCCGATTGCTGTACCAGTGAACACCCTAAATCAGATGGATGGTATACTTTTTCCCCAGCATGAGTCGTCAAACGAAACGAAGACGTCAACGAAATTTCATCATAGCCATCCTCAGAATAAACAATTCCATATTTATTTTGGCTTTCTTTAAAAAAGCCGGCATATAAATCAAAAGCTGAAGGTGCATACACTCCGGTCAATTGCTTTTTGACACGCGCGGGGTTCAACAAAGGTCCCAATAAATTAAAAAAGGTTTTCATCCCTAATTCTTTACGAATAGGACCCACAAACCTCATGGCTGGATGAAATAAAGGCGCATGCAAAAAACACATGCCCGCAGAATCCATTTTACGTTTTAATATTTTAGCGTCACTATTAAACTTCAAACCCAAAAATTCCAAGACGGTCGACGAGCCCACGGAAGATGATACACCATGA
>CANIYB010000324.1 GCA_947471105.1 Cytophagaceae bacterium | reverse complement strand
TTTTGGTGGTAAGGCGAGAGAGAACCTTCCCCCGTATTGTGATAGCAGCCAGCTAAATCGGCACCTTTATTTAATGATTCCACAGCTTTCGCTGATAATGAGCCAAAACTCATCCCAGATATATTAATAATGGAATAGGGACGATATGGCCTTCTTCTTTGGTGATATTCACCCATTATTTTAGCCGCTGGCATTGCACCCGGATTTAGATAAAAAGGATGGTCCATTGGTGGATTATACCCAATCATGGCATTTTTTATAAATATATATCCGGGAGCATTAAAATCCTGATCACTGCCAAAACCCTGGAGATTATTGTCTTTCTTTGAAGAGGCATAAATCCATGATCTCTCTTGTCGGTTAAAAGGCAATTCTTCGCGATTATTAGCGACAATGTATTGCCTGATTTCGGGTCCAATTTTTTCCAACCAATACCTTAGGTGTCCTACGATCGGGAAATTATGGGTGATGGAATGTTTTTTTTGAAAAAATACATCCCTAATGGCTATGAGAACTAAGATTGAAATAATCCAAAACCAAATCGATGTTAGCATGTTGAAATGAATTTATATTCAAAGATGTCAAATTATTTCCCAAATCTTATTTTTATCTTTGCATTTTGACAATTAATATGATTGCAAATTATACCCTTTTAAAGCAATATGTAATTTCGGTTTTTGAATCGATCGGATGCAATGAGCAAGATGCTAATTTGGCTGCTGATGTGTTAGTTTCTGCTGATTCACGGGGTATAGATTCTCATGGAGTGGCCAGATTAGCCGGTTATATTCGTTTGTTTGATCATGGACGATTAAATCCCAAACCTAATATTAAAATTTTACATGAAAGTCCTTCTACGGCTTTAGTAGATGGTGACCGTGGTCTTGGTTTGGTCGTAGCACCAAAAGCCATGGATATTGCTTGTGATAAAGCTAATATCGCTGGAACGGGCTGGGTCGCTGTTCAAAATTCAAACCATTTTGGGATTGCTGGATATCATGCCATCAAAGCCGCAAGCCAAGATATGATTGGTTGGGCCATGACACATGCCGCACCTTTGGTTACTCCCACATTTTCAAGAGAAAGATTATTAGGAACTAATCCCATTGCGGTATCGATACCCGCTTTACATGAGCCTACTTTTTTAGCAGATTTTGCTTCCACGGCTGTGGCCTATGGTAAGTTGGAAATACTTCAAAGAAAGGGCCTTAATACGCCTGATGGATGGGTTCAGGATGCAAACGGCAAGCCAAGCAACGATGCTTTTGCCATTAAAAATGGAGGGGCTTTATTGCCATTGGGAGGTGATAGAGAGCATGGTTCACATAAAGGATATGCGCTTGGTGCTATTGTTGATTTATTGTCGGGTGTCTTGTCGGGAGCAAATTTTGGGCCATGGGTTCCTCCTTTTGCCACTGCAGGATTTATGAATGCGGGAGAAACCGTAGGAAAGGGAACGGGTCATTTTATAGGCGCCATGAGAATCGATGCGTTTAGACCCGCCATTGAGTTTAAAAAAGATATGGACATTTGGATCCAACGGTTTAGAAATGCCGAGGCCGTTGACGGTCAAAAAGTCATCATCCCAGGGGATCCCGAAAGAGAGTTGGAAGTTGAACGGAAAGTCAATGGTATTCCATTAATTGACCCAGTGGTGGAAGATTTAAAAGCCTTGTCGGTTCGATTTAATTTAGATTTTAAAATTGCATAATATGGTTTCTAATAAGCGATTAAAGATTTTTTTATTAGTTTTTTCATTGTTAATGGCAATGTTTTCATATTATGCCTGGCAAATATTTAAAACACCTAATTTCCAAGTAGAAAAAAAGCCTTTCGCTTTATTGATTCCTAAAGGAGCTACTTATGAAACGGTATTGGATACCCTCGAAAAAAATAAGTTAATAAGGGATGAATTAAGTTTTCGGTTTTTAGCCAAAGTATTTAATTATCCATCTCGAGTGAAACCAGGTCGGTATATGATATACGAAACGACTGGCAACTGGGAATTAATTCGGAAACTTCGTAATGGAAGTCAGGACCCTTTAAAAATCACTTTTTCTAATATCCGATTAAAAGAAGACTTAGCAGGTAAATTGGGTCGCCAATTAGCCTATGATTCTTCTACGATTTATCATTTATTGGATTCTTCAAGCATCGTAGAACCACTTGGATTTTCAAAAGAAACCATTCCTTGTTTATTTATACCTGATACGTATGAGGTGTATTGGACTATTTCTTTTGAAGATTTTTTGGCTAAAATGAAAAAGTCATATGATCGTTATTGGACTTCAGACCGGATTCAGGCTGCTAAAGCATTGGGGTTAAGCCCTAGTGAGGTGGGAGTGCTGGCTTCAATCGTTTATGGGGAAAGTAAAGAAACTTCAGAACAATCCAGGATAGCTGGTGTCTATTGGAATCGCTTACAAGTAAAAATGCCTTTGCAAGCTGATCCTACCATCGTATTTGCTTGGAAGGATTTTACGATTAAGCGGGTAACGGGTCGTTATACATCCATTAATTCACCATATAATACTTATCGTGTGATAGGTTTGCCTCCTGGACCTATTTCTATACCGGACCCAAGAGTGATGGATAAGGTATTACATCTGGAAAAACATAATTACTTATATTTTTGTGCTAAAGAAGATTTTTCCGGTTCTCATAATTTTGCCGTGACGTATTCGGAGCACTTGCAAAACGCCGCTAAATTTCAAAAGGCCTTAGATGACCATAAAATCTATTAAATGTATACACACGCGACTACTTACCGAGTTTGCTATGCCGATACGGATAAAATGGGATACGTTTACTATGGCAATTATGCTCGTTTATATGAAATTGCACGGGTTGAAACGTTGCGATCTTTAGGTGTGAGCTATAAAGTTTTAGAGGATAATGGAATTGGTTTACCCGTTTTCGAACATTATTCTAAATTTCATGCACCAGGATTGTATGACGATTTATTGACCGTTATTTGTCATGTAACCCAATTGCCTTCAGCCAAAATTGAATTTAGTTATGAAATTAAAAATGAAGATTTGCTTTTAATTAATGAAGGCAAAACAACGTTGGTTTTTATGGATATGGCCAAGAAAAAAGTTGTAAAATCGCCCGAATGGA
>CANIYB010000323.1 GCA_947471105.1 Cytophagaceae bacterium | reverse complement strand
GCTTGCAATACGTTCATTGTGACCGTTCCCACGCCCATCGACCATTTTAAAAAACCCGACCTAGGGCCTTTATTAAAGGCATCAGAAATGATAGGAAAGGTACTTAAAAAAGGCGATGTGGTCATTTACGAATCAACGGTTTATCCGGGTTGTACCGAAGAAGATTGTGTGCTGGTGTTAGAGAAGCAATCAGGATTAAAATTTAATGTGGATTTCTATTGTGGTTATTCGCCGGAGCGCATTAATCCGGGCGACAAGGTAAATACATTAACGAAAATCAAAAAAGTTACGTCGGGATCTACGCCTGAAATAGCCGATTGGGTGGATCAATTATACCGTTCGATTATTGTGGCAGGTACCCACAAGGCCTCATCGATTAAAGTGGCCGAAGCGAGTAAGGCGATTGAAAATGCACAGCGAGATGTCAATATTTCCTTTGTGAATGAATTGGCTTTAATATTTGATCGCATGGGCATCGACACGACGGAAGTATTAGAGGCTGCGGGGACCAAATGGAATTTTTTAAATTTTAAACCCGGATTAGTGGGTGGACATTGCATTGGTGTGGACCCGTATTATTTGCTTCATAAATCGGAAAGCTTGGGTTATTATCCACAAGTTATTTTATCGGGCCGGAGGGTTAATGACAACATGGGACTATTTGTGGCTAATAAATTAGTCAAGTTGTTAATTCAAAAAGGAAAAAAAATCGGTGGCGCGAAGACCTTGATGTTGGGCATTACTTTTAAAGAAAACTGTCCTGATATTCGCAATTCGCGTGTTGTCGATATTTATCGGGAGCTACGTGATTTTGGTATGGAAGTGGATGTATATGATCCTTGGGCGAATAAAGCCGAAGTCAAAAAAGAGCACGGCATCGATTTGGTTTCTGAATTAGGATCTACGTATGATGCAATTGTGTTGACGGTGGCACATCAGGAGTTTTTAAATTTGCCCTATGCGAGCCTGAAGGCCGAAAACGGAATTATTTTTGACATTAAATCAGTATTGGATAGAACTTTGGTAGACGCAAGGTTATAAATTAAGAATAGATGGCTTGGTACGCGGTATATACAAAATCTCGGATGGAGAAAAAGGTTTCCTTGAGATTGGAAGAAGTAGGAATTGAGAGTTATTGCCCAGTAACGAAGCGCAAAAAGCAGTGGTCGGATCGCAAAAAAATTGTGGAGGAGGTATTGTTCCGCTCCTACGTTTTTGTCAATATTGATTTAGTCACTCAGGGGGCCGCAGTCAGAAAAACGTTTGGCGTGGTTAATTTTGTGTATTGGTTGCACAAGCCTGCGGTGGTACAGGATGCGGAAATTTTAGCGATCCAACAATTTTTATCGGATCATATGGAGGTTTCCGTGATTGGAGACACGGCGGTGAAAGTAGGCGACTTCATTACGATTGACACAGGTCCGCTCAAAGGACAGACGGCGGAAGTGATGGGATTAAAGAATAGAAACGAGGTTCGTTTGCGTATTGATAGTTTGGGATTTGAATTGGTGGCTAATTTAAGTCATTGATAAATTTTATATATTTGGTTTTTTAATAAAAGGAATGTTTCAAAAAGCGAAAAGTAATGTGGTGACGGTTGTGGGTGTTTTTGCGATGCTTTCTATTTTGTGTTTTTCATCTTTTGGTCAAAGGGCTACCTCATCGAATGCCTCTTTTGGTGGCGGCTTTTCATCCAGTAATTATACCCCTTTTTGGTTGCGGGCAAATCAGTTTGGCGCTGTTCCGACGGAAGAGAATTATGTTCATGTGGGCGGATCTACTTCTTCTGATTACCGAAAAGGAAAAAAGATGGATTGGGGATATGGAGCTTCAGCTAGATTAAACTTGGGGGACACTAAAGCAGATTTATTTGTCCAAGAAGCGTATTTGAAAGGTAAGTGGGGCATATTTGAGTTGTCGGCCGGAAGAAAAAAGTACATTCAAGGGCTGATGGATTCGACTTTAAGTTCAGGTTCTTTTGTCTATTCTGGAAATGCGTTACCCATACCTAAACTAGAAATAGTGGTCAATGAATATTGGCATCCTGATTTTTTAGGAGGGTATTTAGGCTTTAAGGGTAATTTTGTTCATGGTCTTTTTGACAATAAACGAAGTGATGTAGACAATTTTTACTTGCACCAAAAATCCTTTTATGGTCGCATAGGGAAGCCAACGGCAAGCGTTAAATTTTACGGAGGCTTTACTCACCAAGTTCAGTGGGGTGGAACGTTGAAATTTCCAGATCCTAAAAATGAATATAGCAACAAAGGGAAAATAGCCTCCGGCTTGAGGGATTATGCCTATGTTGTATTTGCGAAGTCGATGGCAACGGAAGGCGATACCGCGAAATATGGTGTTAATGATGGCTGGAATCGATTGGGAAATCATTTAGGCACCGTAGACATGGGCATGGAGATCGAAGGCAAATTCGGTAAATTGTTTTTCTACAGACAAAGCTATTATGAAGACGGGTCTTTATATTATGGCAATAACATAACGGATGGCTTACATGGTGTTTCTTATAACACAAAACGCAAAAAAGGCTTATTGAAAATAGTCCTTGAATATTTTAATTCTACTTCCCAAGGCGGAACCACATTTGGATATACAAATAATATACGCGGCTTTGATAATTATCAGAATAATGGTGTTTACCGTGAAGGTTGGACTTATTTGGGCAAGGGAATGGGAACCCCTTTGATGACCTTAGATACCGAAACCGATTTAAATGCTTCCAAAGATGTTTATTTTGATAACAATCGGGTAGAAGCTTTTTATGTGGGAGCCGAGGCTTTGATTGGCCAAAATCATATCGTTTTTCGGGGTAGCTTGACCAATTCTATGGGAAATTTTGGTTCTGAATATATACCCGTTAAAAAGCAAATGTCTGTTGGACTCCAGTGGCAGCGCCAAATTTTTGTCTTTGGACAAGACGCATTTTTATCCGCTAACGTAGGTGCTGATGTAGGGTCATGGAAAAAGGATCTAGTGGGGGCCAACTTCACCCTATCGGTTCCTCTTCAGTAACAATTACCCAAAAAACAGGTAACTCACGCCCACGGCTGTAATGATTCCAACAAGGTCTGCAAATAAGCCCGCCCATAACGTATAGCGAATGTTTT
>CANIYB010000322.1 GCA_947471105.1 Cytophagaceae bacterium | reverse complement strand
TAGACAATGAGTATAAAGCCAACTGGGGTATGCATAAAAATGCCGATGTGTATTTTAGTGCTAGCCCTGTATTTAATTTATTACCAGATGCCATTGCAAGAAAAGAAGTGGTGCCATTAGCCTGGTACGCTTCAGATAAAACATTAAGAAGTGGCTGGGCCTTTGGCCAATCTTATTTACAAGATGGTATTGCAGCCTTTGAAGCGAAAGTGGGTAATGGTAAATTATTTGTCTATGGTCCTGAAATTACTTTTAGAGGCCAAACACATAGTACGTATAAAATGCTTTTCAACCAATTGTATAAATAAAAAAATAACCTAGGATTAGTTCTACAATTTTACATTTAAAACAATTATTATTTTGAAACCTCTTTACTGCTTTGCTCAAAATCAAATTTCTTTATTAGAAAACGCAGGTGTACCTGTAGGTGATTTATTAGTACAAAGAGGTTACGGTATTTTTGATTATTTAAGAGTGTCTAATAATAAACCACTTTTTATAGAAGCGCATTTAGATCGCTTATTCAATTCTGCAGAGATTATGCGCTTATCTATTACTCTATCTAAAGAAGAACTCAAAAAAATTGTAGCGGACCTAATTGAAAAAAATAATATTCCTTTTTCAGGTATTCGATTAATTATCGCGGGTGGCGATGCACCTGATGGCTATACGATCACTAAGCCGCATCTAATTATTATTCAACAACCACTTGATGCTCCTCCTGCTCAAATGGCTACTAAAGGCATTCAACTAGTAAGTCATTTTTATCAAAGACAACTAGCTGAAGTAAAAACCACTGACTACTTAATGGCCATTCATTTACAACCTTGGATGAAGAGCCAAGGAGGAGATGATATTTTATATTATAATAATGATACAGTAAGTGAGTGTCCTAGGTCCAATATTTTTATGGTCAGTCAGGACAACACCATTGTCACTCCTGCTCGTAATATGTTAAAAGGTATTACTAGAAAAAATATAATTGCAGTAGCTGAGGCCCATCATTTAAAACTAGAACAACGAGATATTAGTCTAGCGGAAATGAAAAAAGCCAAGGAGGTTTTTATCACTAGCTCTACCAAAAGAATTATCCCAGTTTCCCGTCTTGATGAGCAAAAATTTAACCTAGAGGGCTCAAATTCCTTAAGTGCTCAAATTTTTGACCATTTATTAGCCTTAGAAAACTAAAAATTCGACCTAATTTCTTGAGATTTTACAGATTTTGCCCATTTTGTATAAAAGCCCTTGTTTTATAGCTTAACAATTTGATAATCTGATCGTTATATTACAATTAGTAATTATACTAATTTTTCCATTTTTTAATTAATCTATTGATTTACAATAACTTATATAGTATATATAAATTCTAAGACTTTACCCTTTTTTGAATAACGGAAAAACCTTGATTTTCGTTAATGTAATGTTAATGACAACTGTTCGTAATTCGCAAGTTTTAGTTTAATTTTGTGTCCATAAATAATATCATAAAAATGAAAAATGTTTTAAAACAAGCTTTATCTCTAATGTTGGTAATTTTAATATCTATTATTAAAGTAAACGCACAAGAGACAACAGCTGAAATTCAAGGTACGGTTACAAATGGAGCAGCTGGATTTGCTGGCGTTACAGTTACAGCCATCCACCAACCAACAGGTACTAAATATGTAACTACTACTCGTAACGATGGTAGATACAATTTAACCAACTTAAAAATTGGTGGCCCTTACTTAGTTGAAGTATCTTATGTAGGCTTCAAAAAGGACCAACAAAACGATGTTACCTTGTTATTAGGTCAAGCATACAAAGCCAACTTTAAATTAGTAGAAGCTTCTAACAATTTACAAGAAGTAGTAGTTAGATCAACTAGTCAAGATAAAGTTTTTTCTAACTCTAGAACTGGTTCTCAAGACAACTTTAATAGAAATCAAATCACAAGTTTGCCTACTATTTCTCGTTCTTATAAAGACATCATTAAATTAACACCTACCTATAACGGTATGTCTTTCGGTGGTCAAAGTTCTCAATTGAACAATATCACTATTGATGGTGCTAACTTTAATAACTCATTCGGATTATCTGGTGATATCGGTGGCCAAACAGGTCAAGTAGCTGTTTCATTAGATGCGATTGAGCAAATTCAAGTAAACATTTCTCCGTTTGACGTTCGTCAAGGAGGTTTCGTTGGAGGTAACGTAAACTCAGTATCTCGTTCAGGTGCGAACACTTCAACTGGATCGGTTTATCAATACATGAAGAGTAAAGATTGGCAAGGATATGAAGTAAATGCTGCTCCTTATACAATAAAGGTTCCTAAGCAAGATTTCACTTATGATTTAAAAGGCTTCACAGTAGGTGGTGCTTTAATTAAAAATAAATTATTCTATTTTGTCAATGCAGAACAAGAAGAAAGAACTGCTCCTGCGCATACATGGACAGCTTCTACATCTTCTTCAGCGCCTAATGGTACTACTATTTCGAATGCGAACGCTGCAGACTTAGATGCCTTAGCTGCTTTCTTAAAATCAAAATACAATTATGATCCAGGTGCTTACCAAAATTATTCTTATGCCTCTAAATCTAAGCGTTTAACAGCTAAGATTGACTGGAACATAGACGAGAACAACACTTTCAGTTTAAAGTATAGTTATTTAAAATCTTCTAGTGATCAACCACCTTCTAATAGTGGTTCTGTTGGTCGTAGACAAGCAGATGCAACTGCACTTCCTTTCTATGGTGCAGGTTATCAAATTAATAATAACGCAAATATTTTTATTGCTGAGTTGAACACTAAGTTCTCTAATAGAATGAGCAATAAATTACAAATTGGTTATTCTGCTTTAAGAGATTTCAGAAATGCATTATCTGAAAAAGAATTTCCAATGGTGGATATCTTAGATGGTTCAGGAACTATTACAAGTAGTAAGCCTTTCACCTCTTTTGGATATGAGTTATATACTTATGGCAACAAATTAAATACAGATGTATTCCAATTCAATGATATCTTATCTCTATACGCAGGTAACCACGAGATTACAGCTGGAGTACAATCTTCTTATAAAAAATATTTAAATGGTTTCTCTCCTAACTATTCTGGAACATACCGTTTCAATAGCTTAGCTGATTTCTATGCAGC
>CANIYB010000321.1 GCA_947471105.1 Cytophagaceae bacterium | reverse complement strand
GCGCAAACAGCCATTGATTTTTTAAGTAGCCAAGAAGCCAAAGAAAAACCATTTTTCTGCTATGTGGCCTTCACCTCCCCGCATGATCCGCGGACACCTACTGCAAAATTTGCGAAGGCCTATGATCCTTCGAAAATTTCTTTGCCGCCTAATTTTCTGCCGGAGCATCCCTTTAACAATGGGGATTTAAATGTCCGCGATGAAAATTTATTGCCCCATCCCAGAACGGAAATGGCTATTAAAGAAGATATCGCGGCGTATTATGGAATGATCTCGGAGCTCGACGAGCAGGTCGGGCGAATCATGTCAACACTAGAAAAAGAAGGATTAAAAGAAAATACCTTGATTGTTTTTGCGGGAGATAATGGCTTGGCGATGGGCCAACATGGCCTCTTGGGAAAGCAAAATTTATATGAGCATAGCATACGCGTTCCTATGATTTTTTCGGGTCCAGGAATACCGAAAAATGTACGGAATAATTCCTTTGTTTATCTGAGTGATATTGCGCCTACGATTTATGATTATTTGAAAATCAAAGCACCTAAAACCGTAGAGGCAAAAAGTCTACAAGCGATTATCCGCAATCCAACGAAAGCTGTAAGAGAACAAATTTACAATGTGTATGGGCATTGGAGCAGGAGTTTGAAAACGAAAGATGGCTACAAACTGATTGTATATAATGTAGATGGGGTGTTGACAAGCCAACTATTTAACCTAAAAGCCGACCCTTGGGAAAAGCATAATTTGGCCCAAGATAAAAGCCGACAAAGCCAAATTTTAAGGATGCGAAATCTCTTGAAAAAGGAGATGTTGGAAAAGCATGACAACCTGCAAATCGACCTTCCCGACTGGGGAAGAACAGCGAGTCAAAAGTCGTCGGGCAGCTAGTTTTTCAACCGTATTTCGGTAGGTACAAATCCAATTCGGTGACTCATGACGTACAATGAATCTCCATTGTTTAATGAAAATGGCTTCGTATACACTTGCCAAGTCTCCTTTGAATTCTTTCTAAAACCAATGGATGCGCCGGCGGTTGGACATGATAATTGGACCGTACCATTTGCGATGGACACACTGCTTTTTTCCGTTATAGGAGGATTGTCCTGGCCGTTCCACCATTCCTTAATCATCTCTAATTCCGGCTTTGCCCCCAGGTCACCATATTGTTTTATCCAGGCTAAATGCTTTCCTCTAAGTTCGACTAATTTATCTTTATAGGTTGGGTTATTCGCTAAATTATTAAACTCATGAGGATCATTTTGGGTGTCAAAAAGTTCCTCTAAAGCTTTGGTTGGCCTAAACCATTTCATTTGAGTTTCATTCAATTTCCCCGCATTTTTCAGTGCTAGCATATGTAACATCAACGGATTTTGAAGGCGATATTTTATGTTTTGGTAGTATGATTTTTCGGGCATATAATTCCGGATGTACTTAAATCGGCCATCACTGACAGCACGTACTCGGTCATATTCGGAATCCATTCGATCGCGGGCCGCATAAATATATTGACGTTTTGCTTTTGCTTTTTGGTTCCCCAAAAAAGCTTGGCCATGAATGGTTTTAGGCAGAGTTACTCCGGCCAAGGAAAGGACCGTTGGCCCAAAATCAACAAAACTAATCAGTTGATTATCAACTTTTCCTTTGGGCAAATTAGGTGCTTTAATCAGCAATGGAACCTTAAGGCCTCGTTGGCTTAATTCACGCTTCACAAAAGGCATCCCATCTCCATGATCGCTATAAAAAAAGATGATACTTTCTTCATACAAACCATCCTCTTTTAATTGGTTGATAATCTCGCCGACTTGTTGGTCCATCACCATCACATTTGTCAAAAAACGCGCCATGGTTTTACGACTCACCGAATCATCCGGATAAAAAGGCGGCACCATTACATCTTTGGGATTAACCAAAAGTGGCTGTTTTTCTCGAAGCCAAACTTGGGATTCATGTGTTGTCTCAATATTAAAAACAGAGAAAAAAGGCTGTGATTTATCTGGACGTTTGCGCCAATGAGCCTTCTTGCTACTCTCGTCCCACGCCGTTACGGGTGCCTCAAATTGGTAATCCTGTTTTGCATTATTGGTGCAATAATACCCGGCCATTCGAAGGTATTCGGAAAAGCATTTTACGCCAGCTGGAATGACGGCCGAATAGGGTTTTAGACCTTTGGGATAATCATCTAATGCGTTGGCTGAAAGACCTAAGGTCCGCATGTTTTGCCCGCCGATCGCAGTTTGGTAATTTCCGGTAATGATCGCACAGCGGCTTGGGGCACAAACTCCGGCGGTCGAATATACTTGGGTATAACGAACAGCTTCTTTGGCTAATTGGTCCAAAACAGGTGTTTTAGCCACTTTTTCTCCATAAGAACCTAGGTGAGGCGACATGTCTTCGCACACAATCCAAACAATGTTGGGTTTTTTGACGGGATTTTGTGGGTTTGCCAATAGCCCAGATAAGGGGAAAAGAGAACAAAAAATTATGAGTATATTTCGCATGATTTAAACCAATTTTAACACAATGAAAATACTAAAATATTTACCTATAATCCTAATTTTCTTATCATTAGAAAGTAAAAGCCAATTTATTGATATTCAGAATGACTGGTTGATTAAGCCTGTTCTACAGAAGTCGACGATCGTTCAAAATGGGTCAACAATTGTTTTAGACAACGGCCTTTTGAGAAGAGAATTTTACCTAGGGAAAAATCTTGCTTGCTTTAGTTATATAAATTTAAGCAATGGCCAACAGCTTTTGCGGGCGGTGCAGCCTGAGGCAAAGGTCGTTTTAAATGGGAAGATGTATGCGGTGGGAGGCATGGAAGGCCAAAAAGAAAGAGCTTATTTAAAGCCCGAGTGGTTATCGCAAATGACAGCGGGACAGGAAGATTTTGTGTTTGTCGGTTCTAAAGTTTCAGATGTGAAACCCTTTATTTCTTGGCAAAGAAAAACCTGGGCTTCCAATCATGAGCAGGCGACTGGAAAACAAATTTCTTTTGAATTTACCTCACCCCTTCCTGAACATAAAGGCATTCATGTATATGTGAATTATGAGTTGATCGACGGATTGCCTTTACTCATCAAATGGGTACAAATTGAAAATAAGCGTGCGGCGAAAATAGGGCTCGACCGAGTGATACATG
>CANIYB010000320.1 GCA_947471105.1 Cytophagaceae bacterium | reverse complement strand
GGCTTCAAACCAGCAACTGCTTGATTGATCAATGGCATTTGCAAACACGCCACACCTAAAACACGTAACACTTGCATGGGAAAGAAATCCCAGCGTCCCATATCGGTGGTGGATTCTCCACCCACAAACCCAAATACAATGAAAATGGCGATACCGAAAATCATGAATGGAAGTGGTTTGCCTCCTTTTGATAAATATTTTCCAATAAATGGAAATAAGAATACCCCTAAAAATGTGGGAATCATGAGCGATAAACCAGTTTCAGTAGGAGTAAGGCCATTAATTCGTTGGACCATTAACGGGTACACAAAGACTGAAGTAAATAAACCGAAACCACCCACTAAGGTAAAAATAGAACTCGTTGTGAATGTGCGATTTTGGAAGATTCTCAGGTTCACCACAGGTGATTTGGTGTTTAGCTCCCGAAAAATAAACCCAATAAAACTGATGATGAATATGGTACAGGAGATATTGATAATTTTGGAATCAAACCATCCTTCTGCTTCTCCCTTTTCTAAAATAAATTGGAGTGATCCCACAGTTGCGGTTAATAAGGCTATGCCTATATAATCGATTTCCATGGATTTTCGCCGGGAGCCTTCCCCTTCCTTTCTGTCTATGTACACAACGGTTAAAATGACGGCTGCAATGCAAATAGGAATATTAACAAGGAAAATATTGCCCCAGAAAAAATTGTCAATGATATATCCTCCTAAAACTGGGCCTAAAGAAGGTCCTAAGATAATGCCCATCCCAAAAAATCCAGATGCCATAGCCCTGTCTTCTGGATCAAATGCATCAAATAAAATGGCTTGGGATGTGGATAAAAGTGCTCCCCCACCTATCCCTTGAATAAATCGCCAAAAAACCAATTCCCACAAGCTTTCACTTAAGCCGCAATAATAGGATGCAATTCCAAAAATGATCATGGAACCTAAATAATAATTTTTTCGACCAAAATATTCCCCTAGGAATCCTGTCATGGGTATGATGATCACGTTTGCGATGGCATAACTTGTAATGACCCAAGCAATATCCTCAATAGTTGCACCTAAGGATCCTGAAATCTGATTTAGGGCTACATTGACAATAGTTGTATCTAACAGCTCCATGACTGCAGCCGTTATTGTTGTGATGACAATGATAAATTTGGCAAATCCTTGCGGGCGCTCCATGTAATTATTTCAAGGGAATGGATACTTCTAATGACATTCCTGCCCGAAGCATGGATTTGTATTTTGCAATCTCTAGGATTTCAATTTTAACAGGAATCCGTTGAGTGACTTTAACGAAATTTCCTGAGGCATTGTCTGGGGGCAATAAAGAAGTTTTGGCTCCTGTAGATTCGGCAATGGATAAAATTTTGCCTTTGATTTTTTCATTAGGGAAAGCATCAATCGTGATATCGGCTTCCATGCCAGCGACAAGTTTCCTTACTTGGGTTTCCTTAAAATTAGCAACCACCCAAAAACTTGATGCGTCTACGATCGTCATTAAGGGTTGAGATATTTGAATGAACTGACCTGGTTCGATTGATTTTTTACCAATTTTCCCGTCCACTGGTGCCGCTATGGTATAATAACTTAACTTAAGTTTTTGTTGGGCTATTTTTACTTCTTTGTTCTTTACTAAATTTTCGGACCGATTAACGGCTGAAACTTGAATGGCTAATTTTGATTTTGAACTATTTAATTCGTCGATGCTTCCGAAATACTTAATGTTCGATAATTCTACTTGGTCCTTTGAATCAAGCCATTGCTGATGCGTGATGGCTTTTGCTTTTTCTAATTCCGAATTGCGGGTATGGTCTCTTTCGGATTTCGTTTTCAAGTATTCAGCTGTTTTTACTTGAGCTTCTTGCGCTTGAATGCTTTTTTGCAAACTGTTTAAATTCGCTTTGGCGGAGCTAACATCTATTTTCGCCTGTTCTAGGTCAACTTCCAACTCCTTAAGGCTTAAATTAGCTTCTTCTGAATCGATTTCAATTAATAGATCACCTTTTTTGATTTGTTCATAATCATGTACATGTACACTTTTGACAAATCCTGAGACTCTAGGTAATATAGGGATGAAATAACTTTCTATTTGTGCGTTATCCGTTTCTTCGTGGGTTGTGGCAAAGCGATATTTGGTAAATCCAATATATCCACCAATGATGAGAACTAATGCTAAAATAATTTTAGGAAGAATTTTTTTAGGAGTAGGTGTTTGAGTCATTCGATTTTTTTTGATGCAATTTAATCAATATAAAAATAAAAGTCAATTTGGTTGACTATATTAAATGATTAAATTTGTGTTATGGAATTAACGGATAATCCCACTCATTTGTTTTTATCTCGCTTGTTGGTGAGGTCCTACCGGATTGTCAAAACAATGAATGCTTCCTTTTTAGAATCATTAGGCTATCATCAGGTTAAAATTGGTCATATTATGTTGATGATGAATTTGTCTGAAGACGGTTCCACTTCCATGGAATTAGCTAGAAGGGTTCAGATTTCAAAGCAAGCAATGAGCAAATTAGTGAATGAGTTGGCCCAACAAGGATTTTTAGAAGTGCTTAAACATCCTGAAGATCACCGGGCAACGATTGTAAAATCCACGTCAAAAGGCAATACCTTTTTAAAAGATTTAGATAATTGTCGGAGGCATGTCGAAGCTGAATTTTCTCAAGTAATCGGCCCAGAAAAATTAGAAAATTTAAAAGACATATTGTACATCATGGTGAGCCATTATGAGAACCAACCCATCATGGACTTCATGAATGAATCCATTGCCAAAACAAAGATTTAGTCAAAAAACCGCTCATGGAAATTGACCAAAAACAATTCATGGGTGGAACGGGTAATCGCCGTATAAAGCCAACGAATATACTCCGCATCGATTTGTTCCTCTTTTAAATATCCTTGATCTACAAAAACAGCGCCCCACTGACCACCTTGCGACTTGTGACACGTTAATGCATAGGCAAATTTTACTTGCAATGCATTTAAATAGGGGTCATTTTTGATGGCCTCAGTTCGCTCTTTCTTTTTGGTGATGTGGGCATAATCGTTGCAAACGGAATCATACAATTTTTTGTTCCCCTCTTTTCCCAAGGCTGATTCGGACGAGTGTAAGGTGTCTAATAGGATTTTTGCTTCAACT
>CANIYB010000319.1 GCA_947471105.1 Cytophagaceae bacterium | reverse complement strand
TCAAAGGGCTAAATTGCCCATCGATGACAAAAAGCATATGCCGCCAAAAGGCAAGGCGCAGTTGAGTCCTGACGAGGTATTACTATTAACAGCCTGGGTTCAAGAGGGTGCTTCGGTGTCTAAAAAGCTGGGGGCTTTTGGGGCAAATTCTAAGCTTGTTTCCTTAGCCAAAAAATTGCAAAATACGGCTCAAGCGCTATTGATTTCGGTTAAAGAGTATGATTTTTCGGCGGCCTCAGAGTCTAATTTAGCGGCGGCAAATACTCCTTTTTGCTCCGTTTATCCTTTGTCTAGTGACGCTCCGGCCTTGCAGGCAGACTTTTATGTGAGTAAAAAATATGAACGCAAAACCTTGGAAAATTTATCGAAGGTTTCGGATCAATTAGTGGGCTTGAATCTCTCAAAAATGCCATTGAAAGATGAAGAAATTAGTTTAATTACGAAGTTCCCTAATTTGGAAAAGTTGATTTTGAACTTTACTGAAATTACTGGAAAGACCCTGGGGGAATTATCGGCTTGCAAGCATTTGACCTCACTGGCTGTATCAGGAACGAAAGTGAATAAGGAGGTTTTGGTGAATCTTTTAGGTAAAATCCCCACGTTGAAAGAGGTATTTATTTGGAATACGGGGGTTGGTTTAGACCAAGTCGCCGGCATACAAGCGCAGTTTCCGAAGGTTAAAATCCAAGCAGGTTATGTGCCTAAGGATGAAAAATTGCAGATTAATCCGCCGATTTTAGTGACTGAGAATTTCATATTAAGGCCCAACGAGGATTTTGTTTTTAAACATACCTTAAAGGATGTGACTTTTCACTATACCTTAAATGATTCTACGCCAGATAGTTTAGGAGCATTAGTTTCAAGGGGTCCGCTGAAAATAGAAAAATATTCAAAGGTCAAAGTGATGGCAACGAAACCGGGTTGGTTAGCCAGCCGTGTCTTGGAATATAAAGTATATAAATCGTCCTTTATTCCGGATTCTATTTATTTACTCAGCAAGCCTGATGTTAAATATCCAGCGAAGGGTGGATATAGTTTAAAGGATTTTGTTCAAGGAGCAAGGGAGACGGGTCGGCGCAGTGAATTGCCTGATTATACTTGGTTAGGATTTTTTAACAGCGATTTAGAAGCCTTGTTTGAATTTAAAAAACCTATTTCGCCTAAAGGAATAACTTTTTCTTATTTAAGAAAAACGGATTCGGATGTTTTTCCACCGGTAAGTATTGAGGTGCTAGCAGGAAATAGCCCGAATGCATTAACCCGTGTGGCGTTAGTGAAGCCCGAGAAACCAGAAAAGCGAAATGGCCATACACAAATGGGACAGGATATACCACTTAAACCAGGAAATTATAAGTATTATAAGATAAAAGCATTATCACTTAGACGTTTGCCTAAATATCTACTTAAAGATGATAAAAAGGAGGAGGTCGTGAATAAGGGTAAGCCAGCTTGGCTCCGTGTGGATGAAATATTATTTTATTAATCGAGGAAAATCAACAAATTAAACATGAAAAGATTCGTAAAATTTCGGGCGATTGCTTGTCTTGTGATTATAGCATGCTCACCTATTTGTATCGCTTTAGGCCAAAAGAAAAAAGCCATTGACCCTGTTGAGCAAATGAAAACGAAGGTATTGAGCCTTGTTCAGTCCAAGGAAAAAAATGTCCAAGAGATGGTGGACATGGTTTTTAGTTTTGGAGAATTGGGATTTCAGGAGTTTGAAACTTCAAAATACCTCACGGGCATTTTGGAGAAAAATGGTTTTAAAGTTGAGAAAGGAGTTTCTGGTATTCCGACTGCTTGGATGGCCACCTGGGGTTCTGGTTCGCCCGTTATAGCGCTGGGTTCTGATATCGATTGTATCCCTAAAGCTTCTCAAAAACCTGGCGTAGCGTTTCGAGCACCGATGATCGACGGAGCGCCTGGACATGGTGAAGGGCATAATTCAGGCCAGGCCGTGATTATATATGCGGCCATTGCGGCCAAACAAATCATGGAGGAAAATAACATTCAAGGCACTTTGGTGATATGGCCTGGAGTAGCCGAGGAATTAGTTGCCAGTAAAGCTTGGTACATTCGGGATGGCTTTTTTAAGAAAGTGGATGCTTGTATTTTTACTCATGTCAGTAGTGATTTTTCATCCAATTATGGCGATAATGGAATGAATGGATTAGTGAGTGTTCAGTTTGATTTTGAAGGTGATGCGGCCCATGCGGCAGGATCCCCATGGAGGGGGAAGTCGGCGCTAGATGCTGTAGAATTAATGGATATTGGTTGGAATTTCAAGCGCGAACACCTTAAACCCACACAAAGATCTCATTATGTAATTCCTGATGGCGGGGACCAACCGAATGTTGTTCCATCCAAAGCGAATGTTTGGTATTATTTTAGAGAGCGTACGTATGAAGACATCTTGAAAAATTTTAATTCAGGGATAAAAATTGCCGAAGGAGCCGCAATGATGACAGAAACCAAAATGTCATATAAACTTTTAGGTACTGCATGGCCGGGTCATTTTAATAAGCCCATTGCCGAGGCGATGTATAAAAATATTCAGCGGGTGGGTATGCCCAAATGGTCGGAGGATGATGAAACCTTGGCCTTAGCTGTTCAAAAGTTATTAGAAGCCCCTGCTAAAGATAATTATGGAAAACCCATCCATGGCATGAAGAAAACGATTGATACTTTAAAAGGATCTGTGGAGTTTTCATGGGGTGGTGGTTCGGATGATATCGCTGATATTTCCTGGAATGTACCTACCATAGTTCTTCGATATCCTGCTAATATTCATGGTACCAAAGGACACCATTGGGGTGATGCAATCGCAATGGCAACGCCCATTGCACATAAAGGAACTCTAGCGGGTGCGAAAGTAACCGCCTTAACGTTGATCGATATGATGACGAATAAAAAAATCATCGAAGATGCGAAGACCTATTTTACCGAAGTGCAGACGAAGGATCAAAAATACATTCCATTTATCTCGGATAAAGATCCTGCGCCGATTCATCTCAACAAAGAAATCATGGATCAATACCGGGATCGCATGAAACCTCTTTATTATGATCCTACGAAATATGGAACCTATTTAGAGCAATTGGGCATTAAATATCCAACGCTAACAAAATAATATTTTTGTTGAGGTCGCTTTG
>CANIYB010000318.1 GCA_947471105.1 Cytophagaceae bacterium | reverse complement strand
CGATAGCTAGGTCCAGGATCAGGATCTTCTTATTGGTGAACGAGTGAAACATTAAGTGTGGGAATGAGTTTACATGGCTGAACCTATTTGTTTTTTAATCGCTAGATTTGAATCTTATATTAGACATTACAGTACAATTTATTGAAAATCATGCCTAAGAATATAAAAATATCGGTGTTAATGGCGGTATTTAATACGGAATTTCATTTCATTAAAAGAGCCATTGATTCTGTTTTAGAGCAGGATTTTCAGGATTTTGAACTCATTATCATAGACGACGGAAGCAAGGTAAACGATCGAAAATCACTGTTGGAATACGTGGAGAAGCACGAGGACAAAATCGTCTACATTCGGCACAGTAATCGGGGCCAAGCTAAATCCATTAATCGAGGAGTGTTGATCAGTGTCGGTGAGTTTATCACCATTTTGGATAGCGATGATGAGTATAAACCGTTTCACCTAAGTGCTTGCCTTCAGGAAATGGAAGATGTTGATCTGATTTGTTCCACCACAGAGACGGTCGTGAATTCCTTAGACAATTATTATGTTCCAGATAAAAATGACTTAAGTAAGCCCATTCATTTGGATGATGCCATTCTTTTTGGGACCTTGTTTGGACATCAGAAAGTATTTAAAAGTATTGATTTTGAGGGGGGATTTGCCGCTGATTCAGCTTTTTATGAACGAGCTCAAATTCAGTTTAGAGCGAAGAAGGTGTTCCAAAAATCCTACATATATTACCGAAATAATCCGAACAGTACCTGCGCTGTTTTGAAAAAGGAACTATCGTCTAACCCCATGTAATGGCGTCTAAGCTCCAACTTATTCTCGCTTGCCACATCACAGGAGTTTATGATGTAAATCGGAACACGACTTTACAAGATGATGCCTATGAATTAGTGCAAGCATGGGCGGAATCAGTGGCTAAGGCTAATCTAAAAGGCATTATTTTTCACAATAATTTTTCTGACGAAACGTGTGCGCGATTTGAAAATACACATATTTCATTCGAGCGCATCGAGTATAATCCCGAATTTAATCCAAATGTGTACCGGTATTTCGTCTACCGTGATTTTTTAGCGAAATCACTTGATCCTATTCAAGGTGTTTTTGTGACGGATGTTTCGGATGTTACCTTGGCCCAAAATCCGTTTAATGATCCTTTGTATCAAGATAATCCAGAACTTCTTTTTTGTGGAGATGAACCTACATTATTAGCCAATGAATGGATGCTCGCACATGCGACTCACCTGCGGGAGCAAATGGCAGATTACCTTGCGTATGAGGAACATTTTGCGGCAGAAACGCTCCTAAATTGTGGGATCATCGGTGGAGCATTTCCTGTCTTTTTTGATTTCCTTCAGCAATTATGCGAAATACATGAAACGTATAATCGCGCCAACAAAACTGCCTACACGGGTGATATGGGGGCTTTTAATTATTTGGCCCGAACGCGATTTAATGAAAATCTACGCCATGGCTTTCCTGTTAATACGGTATTTAAAGGGTATGAAAACGACCGAATGGATTGTTGGTTTAGGCATAAATAATCCGAAATCATTTCTAAATCTCAGTTATTTGCCTTGACTGATTTTATCTATACATGAAGGTTTTATAGTTATAATCATTCTTCTAGGGTAATTAATAACGAATGATGTTATAAAAAAAAATAATGACCATTCCCGCAACTTCTCTACGGTTAATGATCATTATGTCATAGATTAATTCACACGATTGAATCCTATATGTACTGTTTTTGGGAATTCAAAATTTTGTGCCCTTTTTATAACTTTAAAAAGGGCACAAAATGGTTGGTATTAATTATTTCTTAGGCTTAGGCTTGTAAATGGCGCCATTTGAAAAATCAACAATGGCAGCTGGCCAAAAAAGAACAATATCTAATATTAAAGCACCTGCACGAAGTTCTCTTTCAGGCTTACCCGGTGCTGGTTTTGTTTTTTGATAGGCTGTAATAGGTCCGCCAAATAATGTGGCACATGAACTCATAGATGCCAAAATAACGACCGCCATCATTGCTTTTAAAAATTTAATTTTCATGATTTTTAGAATAAAGTTTGAAAAGATTTTTGAATTCAAAAATACTTTTTGTGACACAAAAAAGTTCTCATTCTCTCCTCATGCGGTTTGATTTTTATATTAATCAAACTAATTTAAATCATACCACTTTAATCAGCTTTTGATTTTTTAGGGATAAAATAGATTGTAAATTAATGGGATCATATTTCTAATTCCATTGTAATCAGGTTTACCTTAGTAATTATTATTCCCCCATTTATTTTATTGACTTTGATGTCTTAAATCAAAAATAAATTTTCATTTTTACTTTTAGGGGCATTATAATTTTAAAAAATTTTCTTTATTTTTTCATGATTTCATTTTCCTTTGTATCAAAATCTCTTGTTTAAATTCATTCAAATATGCTTTACTGTAAATCTGTTTTCATTGTTAAAAATGCTTTCGCTTTTGGGCTTATTTACTTGGCTATTTTGTGGCCAATGAATGCATCTGCTCAAATTACGCAATCGTATGATGTGGTAATTTATGGAGGAACTTCCGCTGGTGTTTCAGCTGCCATTCAATCGTCTCGAATGGGTAAAAAAGTAATTTTAATTGAACCATCTAATCGAATTGGTGGATTAACTACTGGAGGATTAGGCAAAACGGATATTGGGAATAAACAAGCGATTGGGGGTATTTCCCGTGAGTTTTATCAAAATATTAAAAAATATTATTTAAAGCCTGAAAATTGGATTTGGGAAAAAAGAGAGGCCTATCGGGGCGTTGGTTTCAATACTTTTGACGAGGATGCAATGTGGGCTTTTGAGCCTTCCGCTGCTTTAAAAATTTATTTTGACATGTTAGAAAAAGAACCAAACATTCAAATTGTTTATAATCAGCGATTAAACCGAAAATCAGGTGTAAAGCAGGAAAATAAGATCATTAAATCTATTCAGATGGAAACAGGTCAGATTTACCAAGGCAGAATGTTCATGGATTGTTCCTATGAAGGAGATTTGATGGCCGCTTCCGGTGTAAGCTATACGGTAGGCCGGGAATCTAACAATCAATATGGTGAATCTTTAAATGGAGTTCAGGCGAATAACGTTAGTTTGACCCTACATAAGAAAGCATCCATGAATTCAATT
>CANIYB010000317.1 GCA_947471105.1 Cytophagaceae bacterium | reverse complement strand
CCTACAAAAATATCGAAATCACGGATAGGCTTAACATCAATTTGAGAACCTGGCAAGAATGCCTCAATTCCAAAAATATCGACAATTAAACCACCTTTTGTACGGCGCTTAACAAATCCATTGATGATAATATCTTCTTCCAAAGCCTTCTCAATGTTCGTCCAAGCACTCATTACTTTCGCCAATTTGCGAGACAATGTTAATTGGCCATTCGCATCTTCTTGATTTTCAATGTATACTTCTACTTCATCTCCTGGCTTCAAATCCGGCATATCGCGGAATTCAGAAGCAGATACTAACCCATCAGACTTAAATCCAATGTTGATAATTACTTCACGGTCTGTTTTACTCACTACTACCCCCTTCACTACCTCTTTTTCAGTAACCGAATTTAAGGTTGCCTCAATAGCAGCCTCCATTTTTTCTTTAACATCAGCCGCATAACTGCCACCGAATCCTTTACCTTCAACTAAATCCCAGTCGAAATCTTTTGGTTGTTTTGACATAAATTTTTTGCCCTGGTTACATCAACACGTCGGGCTAACATGCTGAACTTAAGTGTGTAATTAAATTTTAAATCGGGGTGCAAAGATAAATAAAAATATTTCAAATTCAATGAATTTCTTTAAATTCGAATTCTCAAGACCTATCAAACATGAAAAAAATTACTCTTTTAGGCTTATTACTAGCCTTCATTCATTTTTCTTTCCTTAGTTTTTCACAAAATTCAAACAAACCCATGGCATTAATTTCGTCCAAACCCTTTGGCCAAACCCCTTCAGGAGAGTCAGTAACTCTATTTACCATGAAAAATGCTTCTGGAATGGAAGTTCAAATCATGAACTATGGAGGCATCATCACTAAAATTTTAACTCCTGATAAAAATGGCACCGTTGAAGATGTGGTATTAGGTTTTGAAACGTTAGATGAATACATCAAGGACACGCCGTTTTTTGGCGCAACCGTGGGGCGATATGGAAACAGAATTGCCAAAGGAAAATTTACCCTGGATGGTGTTGGGTACCAATTACCTCTTAACAATAATGGAAATTCCCTACATGGAGGTTTAAAGGGATTTGACAAAAAGGTTTGGCAAGTGATTTCATCCGGTGAAACGGCAGAAGGCCCTAAACTTGTTTTAAAATACATTTCGAAGGATATGGAGGAAGGATTTCCTGGAAATCTAACCGTTCATTTGTCGTTTATCTTAACGGCTAAAAATGAATTATCAATTGAATTTTCGGCAACGACAGACAAAGCAACGGTGATCAATCTTTGTAATCACAGTTATTTTAATTTGAGCGGAAATGGCAAAAGAAATGTGTTGGCGCATACCATGCAATTAAATGCACCGAAGCTAGTTGCAGTAGATAATCTATTAATCCCGACCGGTGAATTAATTCCAGTCGCAGGAACGCCATTCGATTTTTTAACGCCTCAAGTGATTGGAAGTAGAATAGATCAAACAGACAATGAACAAATTAAAAGAGGCGGCGGGTACGACCATTGTTTTGCTTTTGACAAACCGATGGGGAAATTTGCGGTGGTCGCCATTGCACATGATCCTGTATCTGGCCGCACCTTAGAAGCGTCAACAACCGAACCTGGAGTTCAATTTTATACGGGCAACTTTCTGGACGGGCACTTAAAAGGAAAAAATGGAGCTGTTTATGGCAAAAGATCAGGCTTTTGTTTAGAGACTCAGCATTATCCAGATTCTCCGAACCAACCAAGCTTCCCAAGCACTGTGTTGAGACCCGGAAATCATTATATGACTAAAACCAATTATAAGTTTTTCGTTCAGTAATCAATGATAGGTTTAAGGGAATTTGATTTCCCTTAAACCTATTTTATAATTTTTTTGCCTCCTCCCAATACACATCCATCTCCGCTAAAGTCATTTCCGACAAAGCCTTTCCCATTTCGGCGGCTCTTTTTTCAAGGTGCTGAAATCGTTTAATGAACTTTCGATTGGTTCGCTCAACCGCCGTTTCCGGATTTAAGTCGATGAACCGCGCAAAATTGACCAAGCTAAAAATAAGATCTCCTAATTCGCCTTCCGCTTCTATTCGATCAGCTTCAGTTAAATCTTTACCCACAAAGGTTTCCTTAAATTCTCCTAATTCCTCCTCCACTTTTTCCCACACTTGCTCTTTTTCCTCCCAATCAAATCCCGCGCCCCGAGCTTTTTCCTGAATGCGCATGGCCTTAACTAAGGCCGGCAGGGAATTTGGCACACCGCCTAAAACCGATTTATTCCCCTCTTTTAATTTTAACGTTTCCCAATTAGCCTTCACCTGCTCCTCGGTATCAGCCACGGCATCCCCATAAATATGAGGATGTCGTGAAATCAATTTTTCACACAAGCTATTCAACGAATCGGTCACGTCAAAAGCCCCCGTTTCAGAGCCAATTTTAGCATAGAAAACCAAATGCAAAAACAAGTCCCCTACCTCTTTTTTGACTTCATTTAAATCGCCTTGAAGGACCGCCTCAGATAGCTCGTACGTTTCCTCGATCGTCAAATGACGCAAGGTATCCATCGTTTGCTTTTTATCCCAAGGGCATTTTTCCCTCAAGTCATCCATCATACAAAGCAATCGATCAAAGGCCTCAGCCGCCTGTGGGTATCTCATAATTTATGGATTTAAGCCGTAAACACGGACATAGTCTATGACAAATTTATTTGGGAATATCGAATCGTCTACGCCCTTTTGACCACCCCAATTTCCTCCTATCGCTAAGTTTAATAAGATGTGTTGCTTTTTATCAAATGGCCACTCTTCCCAACCTTTGCCCGAATTCTCAAAATAAAAGTATTGTTTCCCATCGATGTATGCTTGGATCGTTTTGGGAGTCCACTCAATGGAATACACATGAAAGGCTGTATCAAAATCATCCACTTTGGTCGTTGACGTTTTCTGAGTTCCAATCACATGGTTAAACGCTTTTGTATGAACTGAAAAATGCATGACGGTCGGATCAAAACCCACATGCTCCAAAATATCAATCTCCCCATTGTCTGGCCAATACTGTGTTCCATAATCCGACTGGCTCGCTAAGGTCCAAATCGCAGGCCAATTGCCTCGTCCCACAGGAACTTTTGCGCGAACCTCTACTTTGCCATACAAAAAATCTTTTTTGCCTTTTGTAACGATGCGGGCTGAGGTATAATTCTTCCCGCCAAAATTTTCT
>CANIYB010000316.1 GCA_947471105.1 Cytophagaceae bacterium | reverse complement strand
TAATTAAAAACAAAACAACGAGTGCGTTGATCGCCTCGGCAACCATGCCATGAATGCTTATTTTTTCTAAAAATCCGCCTACAAACGTGAATGATGCTCCTCTTAGCCATTCTGGGCCTATGGATTCAAAAAACAAATAAATGAAAATGGAGTTTTTGCCATAGGAAAGGATGTAATCCGGTACTGATATTTTGGGTTTCTCATGGGACCAATTATAATAAAAGGCCGCCATCATTAGGGAAATCCACCCAGCAGAAGCGATGGTAAATGAAAGCGTGGCGGTTCTTTTAATGATGGGTATCCCAGCGATATCGAGTCCATATCCGACAACCACGCCTAAAATCCCCAAGCCAATTAACGTTTTCAAAAGGTCTTTGGGAGAAGTGGACCGATGAATAATTCGTCCCATCAAAGCCCCCCAAATCGTGTGGGCTGCGGTGGGGATGCAATTAATCGCAATCCAATGTCCCCCACTTAATTTACCCATTAAGACCATATCCATAAATGATCCGAAATTTTTATCTCGAACATAGGGTTCATTGAATCCCGGAATATCGGTGAACACATATAATGAATGTGCAAGAAGCAATAAGAATAAAGAAGCGGCTAATTGCAATGGAATCGAAAAACGCAATAAAAAGAAAGCTACGATGGTCGTGAAAGATAATTGGGTCAAGACATTCCAAAGTTCAAAAACCAATTCCCCTCTTCCTAGGCAATGTAGACCCGTGCCACAAATGAAAAGCAAAACGGACCTTTTTAAAACCTTGGGCCATAATTGGGCATAGGTGGCTCCTTGGTCAATTCGTTTATAGGTGGAAAAATATAAAGCGGAACCCGCAATCATCATAAATCCGGGTTGGATTAAATCCCAGAAATGGAGGCCTTGCCATTCGGCATGCCTAAATTGGGATAAAATAAATGAATCAGGAAAGATCTTTCCTAATCGGCTATAAAGCCCTGTGCTTTCGGCAGCTAACAAAAACAAGATAAATCCTCGAAAATAATCTACAGATGGTATTCTTTTAGTGATCATTATTTGCTTATTTTTCGTGTCAAAGGTAAAAATTTTTTCTAATTTCGTGATTTCCACGGGAATTCAATTTTATGATCGTATCTACGCCGGGCCGAATTTGTTTATTTGGTGAGCATCAAGATTACTTAGGTTTACCTGTTATCGCAGCTGCAATTTCGAAAAGAATACAGATTAAAGGCCAATTCAGAGCTGATAACGTGGTGCATTTTTCATTGCCCGATGTGCAAAAAACAGAGGAATTTGAAGTCGATTTTCCTCTAAAATATTCCAAAGAAAGAGATTATTTTAAAAGTGTTTTGAATGTCCTGCATCGAAAAGGCCACGAGTTAACCCGTGGATTTGAGATGGAAGTTCGTGGAAATATCCCAATCAATTCTGGAACATCAAGTTCCTCAGCGCTTTTAGTTTCTTGGGTGAAATTTCTCAATGACATGTACAGTTTAGGATATACGCAAAAGCAAATTGGCGAAATTACGTATGAGGCGGAGGTTTTGGAATTTACGGAGCCTGGTGGCATGATGGACCAATATTCAACGGCGGTGGGGAATGTGATTTACCTCGCAAGCCAACCCGAGATTTCGATTAAGACGTATGCCCGAGATTTGGGGACCTTTGTGTTAGGGGATTCTTTGGAGGCAAAAGATACGCTGGGGATTTTGTCCCGAGTAAAATTTGGGACTTTGGGAGGCGTAAATAAAATTAAGGAGAAGGATCCGAGTTTTGATTTGTCTACTGCGACGCTTTCAGATTTGAATGAACATAAGAATTTGATATCGAAGGATGAATATATTTTAATTAGTGCAAACATTGACGACCGGGATATTTTGTTGGCCGCCAAAGCCATGTTTGAAGGAGAAGTAGAATGGAGTGATGAAAAATTAGGAGATTTATTAAATCAGCATCAACAAAATTTACGTGAACACAAGCGTATTTCGACCCCTAAAATTGATCGAATGATTCAAGCCTCGTTGGATTCGGGTGCATTGGGAGCTAAGATTAATGGTTCTGGTGGAGGAGGTTGCATGTTTGCCTATGCGCCAGAAAATCCAGAAAAAGTGGTGGAGGCCATTGAAAAACAAGGAGGGAAGGCTTATATTATTCGAGTAGATAAGGGCACTCATTCAGAAACGGAAAGTTTATTTTTTTAATATATATATGAAAAAGCGTTTATTGATATTAGCAGGAGGGATGGCCTCAAGGATGAAGAAAGCAATGGCTGAAGGGGGTTCTGATTTAGATCCTTCCTTGGTTGCCCAAGCCAATTCAGTCACCAAAGGGATGATTCAGGTAGGTAAGAATGGGAAGACATTGATTGATTATCAATTATATAACGCGCATTTAGCTGGGATTGAAGAGGTTATGTTATTGCTTCACCCGACGGATACTGTATCGCAAGAGTATTGTGAATCTTTGATGGCAAAGGATGCTTGTTGGGGTTTGCAAATTGTGTTCGCGCGCCAGCAAATTCCTGCCGACAGAGAGAAACCAGCTGGAACGGCAGATGCGGTATACCAAGCATTAATGCAACATGATTCTTGGCAAAAGGGCCGAGTGATCGTTTGTAATTCGGATAATTTATATAGTGTAAATGCCCTCAAATTGCTGTGGTCGTCCACGGAAACTCAGGCGTTAATTTCCTATCACCGAGATAGTTTATTGTATCCTGCGGAGCGGATTTCCGCATTTGCTTTAATAAGAACAGATGCCGATGGGTATTTATTGGAAATCATTGAAAAGCCTACGCAAGAACAAGCGGATGAGTTGATGGCTCAATTGGGCCGATTGGGAGTCAGCATGAATATTTTTGTTTTTGAGGCGAGTACTTTTTTGCCTTATTTAGCAGCCACACCTTTTCACTTGGTGCGCAACGAAAAAGAATTGCCTACGTCCGTGGCTATGTTTGGCGAAGGCACTGGAAAAGGTTTTTATGCCATTCCATTAGCCGAAAATGTGCCAGACCTAACGAGCAAAGAGGATATTTTGGTGATGCAAAAATACCTGGAGGAGACGTATGGGGATTTTTAGCTCAAACCTGTAGAGACGCGATACTTCGCGTCTAATAATTTCGCGATATCTCGCGTCTATTTAATACGCAAAGTATCACGTCTCTACAGGATTTAAGACGCGAGGTATCGCGTCTCTACTCAAAATTTTTGGCATTTATTATAATATTCTAT
>CANIYB010000315.1 GCA_947471105.1 Cytophagaceae bacterium | reverse complement strand
TCAGGAAGTTGGCAATTGGTTGAGCACCTATTTAAAATAATTTCCCTAGCTTTACTAACTTTTAGAAAGTTAGTAAAGCTGAACCATAACTCCCTTTTTGATCGATTCATCGCAAGCAAAAGCAATGCGAAGGCTGTTTACGGCATCATCTAAATGATCCTTTAAATCCACATTTTCTTGAATCGCTTGTAAGAAATACAATTGCTCGCGATCACATAATTCCTGATGATTTGGTTCGTCATTTAGGTTGACCCAGTCGTCTTCTCGGCTGAATTCATTTTTGGCATCTAAATCTGCCCAGTGAACGCGAAGAGATTCTGTTTTGGTATGGGCTTCGATGGAGGACGATTTGCCTTCGCCACCTGCTTCTTTCGCCACGATGGATACAGAACCTTTAGGTCCAAAAACATCCTTGACAAAATAAGCCGTTTGAGAAATCATAGGACCCCAACCTGCTTCGTACCATCCCACTGATCCATCTTCAAAATAAATTTGAAGTTGGCCATAATTGTAATTTCCTGCTGGAATATCCTCCGTCAATCTAGCGCCGATGGCTGAAACTCGCACAGGTTTCGAGCGAGTCATTTGGCACATAACGTCAATATAATGAACTCCACAATCAACAATCGGACTTAAACTCTTCATTAAATTACGATGCACATCCCACATGTATCCGTGACTTTGCTGATTTAAATTCATCCGCATCACCAAAGGTTTTCCCAGATTTTTTGTGATTTCAATGAATTTAATCCAAGATGGATGATGACGCAAAATATAACCTACGACTAATTTTTTTCCTGACTTCAACACAGCCTTTGCAACATTTTCTGCTCCAACTAATGAATCGGCAATTGGTTTTTCTAAAAACACATGGCAACCGGCCTCCAACGCAGCGACTGAAAAAGCCTCATGAGTATCTGGATAGGTTGAAATACAAACGGCATCAGGTTTTGAATCCTTTAGTGCGGCATAATAATCGGAATACAATGCGTGGCCACCGCCTAATTCCTGATTTAATTTTTCTTTACTTGCGCCCGTGGAAACGAGTCCACATATTTCAAATCCTGGAATGGTATGATAGGCTTTTGCATGTGAAGCGCCCATATTACCACATCCTACTACCAATACACGAATATTTTTTGATTGAGTCATTTTAATTATTTTATCCTTTGAATTTAAAAAGAATGATTAGAATTAACATCTTTTATGAAAATCTACTGCTGAAATTATTAAAAAAATTTAAAAATAATTTATTGTATCAAATATATACATTAACTTTAGGCATATGTTATAGAGTTTAGAACATTTTGATGAAGTAAATTGGAGAATACAAAAAGATCCTGGCCATTGACCAGGATTTTTTTATTCAGGGTTATATTCTTTTAAGTTTCAATTACTCGCGATGAATGATCAATTTGTTTATAAATAATTTTTTTTATCCCTACTTGTATTTGTGATGCTTAGTATTCCTGTGAAAGTGGGTGAATCATTAATTCGTCAATGACCACATGCGCGGGTTGATTCATAATGTAAAAAATGCTTTCCGCCATGTCTTCGCAGGTAAGCCATTCTTTATGCGCTTCGGACCCTTGGGGTTCTGGGTGAAACATGGTGTCAACCAATCCTGAATACACGGTAGACACTTTTATTCCATCTCTTCTGACTTCTTTTCTTAGTGCTTCCGTAAATGCATGTTGGGCATATTTGGATGAACAATACAAAGCTCCTCCATCAAAAACCCGTTTTGCGACATCAGAAGCCACTGAAATTATGTGCCCCTTTTTTGCTTCCTTCATAAAAGGCAAAACTGCTTTTGAGAAAAGAAACGTTCCTTTTACATTAGTGTCAAAGATGGTATCCCAAGATTGGCCTGAAAAAGATTCCGTTGGGCCAAAAGTCCCAGTCCCCGCATTATTGATTAAGAAATCTATTTTTTGAAATGTATGCGCCGTTTTGTCGATGGTTTGTTGGACAAACGCCTCATCCGAAACATCCCCCACAAAATACAAAGGTCGATGTCCTATTTCAGTTATTTCGGCTGCCAAATCTTTTAATTCACCTTGGCTTCTTGCGACGATGGATAATTGGAAATTATTTTTTGCTAACAATAAGGCTAGCGCACGTCCAATTCCCTTGGAGGCACCTGTGATAATGGCGGTTTTTACGTTGGCTTGCATTTTTGATTCTTTTATTTACGCCTAAATTTATTGTTTTCTTTCTAGATATAAATCAATACATGATTTTATTCAGCTATTTGATTTTAATTTAAAAATAAATTTTATTGTAATATATTTTTATTAATTTAAATAATTCCAATATAAATAAATCTAAAGACATGAAAAAAGTCATTGATATATTGGCCCAAAAAGGGTCTTTTGTCGTATCGGTCAGTCCGGAGTCCAAGATCATTTCGGCTTTGCAAATCATGCAAGAAAAAAATATAGGTTCCGTTGTGGTATTAGATCAGGGTAAATATGTGGGTATTTTAACGGAACGAGATTATGCTCGAAAAGTTGTTTTGTTGGATAAGAACTCATCTGACACTTCGGTCGCTGAAATCATGACGAAAGATTTACCATGGATCGATCGAACTACGAGTCTTGAAACGTGTATGATGATTATGTCAGAAAAAAATATTCGATATTTGCCGGTCGTTGAGCAGGGAGAATTAATGGGGATCATTTCGATTAATGATTTAATTCGCTCAACCATTAAAAAACATTTGGAAACGATTGAGCATCTTAAGAATTACATTAATGCCTAAATGAAGACTAACATTGACCTTAAAAAGATTTGTTTTTTAGTAAATCCTCAGAAAAATGCCATTGCCATAAAAGCTTATTTTGAATGGGTTTTGGCTGAAGTAGCTAATAAAATGCCTAAATGGGCCGTTCAGTTATTTCATAAAGAATGGCCTTCCGACTTACAAAATTTTGATGAAGTTTGGGTGATGGGGGGCGATGGCACCTTCAACTACTTTGTGAATAAATACCCGGATTGCTCCATCCCCATTGGTTTATTTGAGGGGGGTACGGGCAATGATTTTTATTGGAAAATTTTTGGCAAAATTTCTAGGGAAGAACATTTGAGCCATATTTTGAATGGTCACACAGCTAGCTTAGACGCAGGACAGGTTAATCAAATGATATTTTTAAATGGGGTGGGGATTGGTATTGAGGGGGATGTATTGAAATCGATGAAGGCCATTCGTTT
>CANIYB010000314.1 GCA_947471105.1 Cytophagaceae bacterium | reverse complement strand
TCAAGAGCAGCTGCTCGTGCACGTGCCGGTGAAGGACCTACTTTTTTAGAGTTTAGAACATACCGTTATCGTGGACATTCGATGTCAGATCCACAAAAATATCGGTCAAAAGACGAGGTGGAATCGTATAAAGATCGTGATCCTATCGAGCAGGTAAAGCATACGATCTTGACAAATAATATTTTATCCCAAGCGGATTTAGATAAAATTGACGAAAAAATTAAGGTGCTCGTTCAAGAGTCTGTGGACTTTGCCGAAGCATCTCCGTTCCCTGATAAATCAGAGGCTTATAAAGACGTGTACGTAGAAGAGAATTATCCTTTTATTGAGGAATAAAATAAGATGGGTTAGGGCTAAAATCTTAACCCATCTTATTTTAAAGCCATTTTTTCGATGGCATTCATCTCGTCTCTTAATTTAGCAGCTAAAGGGAAATCCAATTCTCTGGCTGCTTTTTCCATTTCTTTGCGGACGGTTTCCAACTGCTTTCCTAATTCCTTTTTAGACATATATTGCAGTAGCGGATCGGCCACTTGCAAGCGCTCTTCTGGATTAAGTCCATACGATTTTGTAGGCCTTGTCATGCGATCGGCAATGGAAGTTTGCTCCATAATTTCTTCATGACTGCGCCAAATAGTTTTTGGGGTAATCCCGTGCTCTTCATTGTAGGCCATTTGGATGGCTCTTCTCCGATTGGTTTCTGAAATGGCATTGGTCATCGAACCTGTCATCCGGTCTGCATACATCAGTACTTTTCCGTTTTCATTTCTGGCGGCCCGACCAATCGTCTGAATTAATGATCGTATGTCACGCAAGAAGCCTTCTTTGTCGGCGTCCATGATGGCAACCAATGAAACTTCAGGTAAATCTAGGCCCTCTCGAAGTAAGTTGACCCCCACTAATACGTCAAAAACGCCCAACCTTAACTCCCTCAATATTTCAACGCGCTCAAGCGATTTGATTTCTGAATGGATATAGCGGCATTTAATTCCCACTCGGTCTAAGTATTTCGACAATTCTTCCGCCATTCGCTTCGTTAAAGTGGTAATCAACACCCGTTCCTGACTTTTTATTCGGCCATGAATCTCGTCTAACAAGTCGTCGATTTGATTTTTCGTTGGCCTTACCTCGATCAACGGGTCCAAAAGGCCTGTTGGCCTAATCACTTGCTCCACCACCACACCCTCCGAACGCCTCAACTCATAATCCGAAGGCGTAGCCGAAACAAAAATGGTTTGGCCGATGACATCTTCAAATTCCTGAAAAGTTAAAGGCCGATTGTCCATCGCGGATGGCAACCTAAATCCGTATTCCACCAAGGATTCTTTCCTCGATCGATCGCCGCCCCACATCGCTCTGATTTGCGGCATGGTGGCATGGCTTTCGTCCACGACCATCAAGAAATCATCTGGGAAAAAGTCTAATAAACAAAAAGGTCTTTGGCCCGGTTTTCTCTGATCAAAATAACGGGAGTAATTTTCAATGCCTGAGCAATAACCCAATTCCCGCATCATCTCTAAATCAAATTCCGTCCGCTGCTTAATGCGTTCCGCTTCGGTTAGTCGGCCCTCTTTCCCAAAATAGGAAATCTGTTTAACCAAATCTTCTTGGATAAATGAAATGGCTTGATTCAATGTCTCTCTACCCGTCACAAATAAATTCGCCGGGAAAATAGCAATCAGCGTTTCGGTGGAAATTTTCTTTCCCGTCCATGGGTCTATCCGGTGGATTTGCTCAATCTCATCCCCAAAAAAGATGATCCGATACCCGAAATCTGCGTAGGCTAAAAATATATCGACCGTATCCCCTTTTACCCTAAAAGTCCCTCTTAAAAACTCGCCTTCAGTACGGGCATATAAAATTTCTACTAGGCGAAACAAAAACTGATTTCTGGAAATCACTTCGCCGACGCCTATTCTCAAAATGGAATTTCGGTATTCATCTGGATTTCCCATTCCGTAAATACAAGAGACAGACGCGACAACGATAATGTCTCTTCGGCCGGACATCAACGAGGACGTGGTGGCAAGTCGTAATTTCTCAATTTCTTGATTGATGGATAAATCTTTTTCTATGTAAGTCCCGGTGGAGGCAATAAACGCTTCGGGTTGGTAATAGTCGTAATAGGAGATAAAATATTCGACCGCATTTTCTGGGAAAAAGGATTTGAACTCTCCATACAATTGGGCAGCCAAGGTTTTATTATGGCTTAAAATTAACGTGGGTCTATTAATTTGCTGAATTACGTTTGCAATAGTAAACGTCTTGCCAGATCCCGTGACGCCTAGCAATGTTTGTGCTTGTTCATTATTGGCAATTCCCTCCACTAATTGGCTTATCGCGGTGGGTTGATCGCCGGTAGGACTATAAGCAGAGGTAAGTTTGAAATCCATGTAAAAATATTTGACGTTAAATTACGGAATTAAAATTTGTTGGGATAGGGATTAACTTTGATTCTAACTATTTTTGATTCAAAATAATTCACGATGGGAAAAAGATTTTTACTAACAGCTGGGATATTTATCTCGATGTCCTTGGCTTGCCAGTCGGCCGAAGAGAAACTTCCTTTAAACCAACAAGCCCCGGCGCCAATAGTTTCAGCGCCCAAGGTGTATACTTTTACGGCAACGCCTATTTGGGCAGATGAATTTGACACACCGGGATTGCCGGATGCGAAAATTTGGTCTTATGATGTCGGGGGATCTGGTTGGGGCAACAATGAATTGCAATATTATACAGAGGCCGACAAAGATAACGTGCATATTGAAAATGGCTTGCTAACGATTGAAGCCAAAAAAGAAAATTTTGGAGGAAAGAATTATACTTCAGCCCGCATCGTTACAAAAGGCAAAAAAGATTTTTTGTATGGCAAAGTAGAGGTTCGCGCGAAAGTTCCTGTGGGACGAGGCAATTGGCCTGCGATTTGGACCTTAGCGAGCCAGTCGGATTATGGTGGACAGTATTGGCCGGACAATGGGGAGATTGATATTTTGGAGCATGTGGGTTTTGACCCGACTGTGATGCATTTTTCAGTTCATACAAAAGCGTTTAACCATGTGATTGGAACGCAGAAAACGTCAACGACCAAAGTGGATGATTTTGATACAGCTTTTCATGTGTATTCCATTGAGTGGACTCCCAAAACGATCCAAGCATACATCGATGGGAAACAATACTTTTATTTTGAGAATTCGGGCAAAGGTTGGGAAGAGTG
>CANIYB010000313.1 GCA_947471105.1 Cytophagaceae bacterium | reverse complement strand
GTAAACTCATTGATGATTTTCTTATCCCCCCAAGCTTTTTTAAGCCCGTTGATTTCAATGATTTTATTTCCTAGTCGGGACATTTGAATATTGAGCTCCAATTTACTGTCATCCAGTTTCTTGTGAGCCATTTCATCGATTTCAGCAAACGCATCGATTCGATATTGCGCTTTAGTTCCCCTAGCTTTTGGTTGCTTACGCATCCATTCGAGTTCCTTGCGGTACAGGTTTTTTGCTTTGGATATGCTGCTCGCTTCGGATGCTTCTCTTTCGGCTTTCTTTTCTAAAAAATAGGCGTAATTGCCCTCGTAGGTATATAAGGCTCCTAAGGCAAGTTCAAACATTTTATTGCATATTTTATCTAGAAAATAGCGGTCGTGGGAGACGACTAAAACCGTCACATTGGGGCCTGAAAGAATTCCTTCTAGCCATTCAATGGTTTCGATATCCAAGTGGTTAGTAGGCTCATCCAAGATCATAATGTCTGGACTTTCAATCAATAATTTGGCCAATGAGAGTCGTTTTTTTTGACCTCCCGAAAGCGTGGATACTTTTTGGTCTCCATCCGGAATACCTAACCTCGTAATGATTTGTTTGGCCCTTGCTTCATAATCCCAAGCATTATGCAATTCCATTAATGCAAAAGAATCTTCTAACTCCTTAGGGTCGCCTGAAAGCATGGCTTTTTCGTAGGCTTTAATGGCAACGGCGGACGGCAAATCGTCTGAAAAAAGATAGTTTAAGACTTCTTCTTTTTCAGAAAAAATGGGATTTTGCGGTAGGTATCCGACACGAATACCTTTGCGAATGGATATTTTCCCTTCGTCAGGCGTTTGCATCCCCATCAATGTTTCCATTAACGTGGTTTTACCGGTTCCATTTTTGCCAATTAGGGCAACTTTTTCACCTTTTTGTAGGCCAAAAAACAGACTTTTAAAGATCCATCTTTCTCCGATGTTGCGTGAAACATTTTCCGCCGATAAGTAATTCATACGATTGTGTTAGTTGAATTCAATTAAGAATTCGATTCAAGGGCTTCTTCCCTCATTTTACGTCTTAGGACTCTTCCAGATACCCATATACTAATTTCATACAATCCTAAAAGTGGAAATGCCACTAAGAGTTGTGAAATCACATCGGGTGAAGGGGTGATGATCGCTGCGACAATTAAGATCACAATCATTGCATGCTTCCTATATTCCCTCATGAAAGAAGGAGTTAGAATACCTACTTGGGATAACACAAAAGCCACCATAGGAAGCTGGAATGTCAATCCGCACGCAAGCGTAAGCATGGATAATAAAGAGATATAATCATTAACGTCAAATTGATTTTGAATCGTAGCATCCAATTTAAAATTGGCTAGAAAGTTGATCGCCATAGGAGCCACCACATAATAACCAAAGGAAACACCCAAGAAAAATAAAGTGGACACCCAGAAAACAGCTCCCTTGGCGGCTTTTAATTCCTTGTTCTTTAAACCGGGCTTAATAAATCTCCAAAGCTCAAAAAATGCATAAGGGAAAGAAAACAATAGTCCGACAATAATGGATTGCGTTAATGCCATCATAAACTGACCTGAAACCTCTCTACTTTGCAAGATGAAGTCCGCTTTTTGCATGCATAAACTAGTCCAACCCGTGATATCGGCTAAATGGCAAAGCACTAAATTGGTCGCAAAATCGACTTTCGTTGGCCCCATGATAATGGTACCAAAAATCTCATTTCTAAAAATCCATGCGGCAATGGTAAAGACCATAATCGCAGCGATGGATCGCATGATGTGCCAACGTAACTCCTCTAAATGGTCTAGAAACGACATTTCAGTCCCATCTTTCTCTTCTACGTCGTCATCAAAATCATTTTCCCAGTCTTGGTCTGTGGCCATATGCTATTTTATAAATAAAGTGGGAATTGTTTAACCCACTCGTTAACGTCTCCTTTAATCTGCTTTAAAACAGTTTCATTATCATGGTTCATGAGGGCTTTGTCGACCATGTCAACAATCTGGCTCATGTCATTTTCTTTTAATCCACGGGTGGTCATCGCTGCCGTACCCACTCGCATTCCAGAAGTTACAAATGGCGATTTATCATCAAATGGAACCATGTTTTTATTAATAGTAATGTCCGCTTGAATTAATGTATTCTCTGCTAATTTACCACTTAAGCCTTTGGGCCTTAAATCAATCAGCATTAAATGATTGTCTGTTCCCCCTGAAATAATATCATATCCTTTGCTTAAAAAAGCTTTGGCCATCGCTTGCGCATTCGATTTAACTTGCTGGGCATATTGTCCAAATTCAGGAGTCAATGCCTCTCCAAATGCGATCGCTTTTGCGGCAATTACATGCTCCAAAGGTCCTCCTTGTGTTCCTGGAAATACCGCACCATCAAGACAAGCCGACATCATTTTTAATTCACCCTTCATCGTTTTGAATCCAAAAGGGTTCTCAAAATCATTCCCCATCATAATTAAACCACCGCGAGGACCTCTTAAAGTTTTATGTGTGGTAGTCGTTACAATATGGCAATGCTGCATCGGGTCGTTCAATAAACCTTTCGCGATTAACGCAGATGGATGTGAAATATCGGCTAATAAAATGGCACCTATTTTGTCTGCAATAGCTCTTAAACGTGCATAATCCCAATCGCGAGAATAGGCAGAAGCGCCACAAATTAATAACCTAGGATTTTCTTTCAAGGCAGTAGCCTCTACTTTATCCCAATCTATTAAACCTGTTTCTTTTTCAACGCCATAAAAAAAGGCTTGAAAATATTTGCCTGAGAAGTTGACCGGCGACCCATGCGAAAGGTGTCCCCCATGTGCCAAATCAAATCCTAAAATTTTATCTCCTGGATTTAAAAACGATAAAAAAACCGCTGCATTCGCTTGTGCACCCGAGTGAGGTTGCACATTAGCCCAAGTGGCACCAAATAATTTTTTGGCACGTTCGATAGCAATGGTTTCCACGACATCGACCACCTCACAACCCCCATAATACCTTTTTCCAGGTAAGCCTTCCGCATACTTATTCGTCAAAACACTTCCTTGAGCCTCCATCACCTGAGGGGAAGTAAAGTTTTCCGAAGCAATTAATTCGATGCCGAATTCTTGTCTATGTGCTTCTTCGCTTATTAATGAAAAAATTTCAACGTCTCGCTGGGTGGGAAATGTGCTAGCAGCCATGTAATAAATGTGGATTGAATTTCGTTTTAAAGAG
>CANIYB010000312.1 GCA_947471105.1 Cytophagaceae bacterium | reverse complement strand
GAAAGCCCGACCTCCTTGGACAACTGCGCGTTGGTAATTTTGGCATTACTTTGAAGTATTTCAAGTAATTGATGGTCAATTTGGTCTAGCTTGATGATGCTCATGATAATTATGTAAAACACAAAATTAGAGAATATTTCATTTAAATTTGCTTTCCTCTTGCATAAATGGGTGTAACGTCTTAATTTTGCATCCACAAATTGCGAAAGTAGCTCAGCTGGTAGAGCGCGACCTTGCCAAGGTCGAGGTCGCGGGTTCGAACCCCGTCTTTCGCTCAAAACAAGAAGGCACCTTCCGGTGCTTTTGAGTTTTACAGGGACGCTTGGGTGGTGGAACTGGTAGACACGCAGGACTTAAAATCCTGTGAGCCGTAACGCTCGTGTGGGTTCGATTCCCATCCCAAGTACGATTAATCGACTGGAGACCTTCAAGCTTGCTTGAGGGTCTTTTTGTTTTAAATCTTATAAGCCACAATTGTCTTTTGCTAAGTCGAGCTAGGAAAGTTCCAACAAGCTTTACTAAATTTAAAATTTAGTAAAGCTAAAGTACCCTAAACGAATGCTCGCTTAGCAACAACGTTTTTTAATTTGCATTTAGTACTTTTGTAACTGATCATTTTGAATATGCAAAAAATAGTCCTCACCATTTGTTCCATAAACTACTTAGCGCAAGCTAAAACCCTTGGTGATTCACTTAAAAAGCACAATCCAACGTATCGATATTTTATTGGCCTGGTAGACCGATTAGACAAATCGGACATTCAAAAGGATCAGTTGCCCCCCTACGAGCTCATCGAATTGCATACCATAGGCATCGAAGATTTAGATGACCTTTGTGAAAAATACAACATCACAGAATTAAATACTGCCGTTAAGCCGTTTTTCTTAGATCACATTTATAATACCTATCCTGAAGCAGAAATTGTTCATTATTTTGATCCGGATATTGTGATTTACCAGCCCTTAACTGAGATTGAAAAAGGATTGGAAAATAACAGCTTGTATGTAACGCCACACACGCTAAAAGCTTACCCCGACGAATATGAACCCCAAGAAAGAGGTTTGCTGAATACAGGGCTTTATAATTTAGGTTTTATAGGCACGAAAAGGTCTGCTACAACAGCTTCATTTTTGGCCTGGTGGAAAGATCGCTTACGAGATCATTGTTACATTGATTTGGAAAAGGGCATGTTCGTAGACCAATTGTGGGTGAACTTTGCACCATTATATTATGAGGACGTATATGTAAGTCGGCATTTAGGGTTAAACATGGCCTATTGGAACCTGCATGAACGCGTGATTACCAATGACAATGAGCCGTATCTGATCAACGAAAAATACCCATTGATTTTCTTTCATTTCTCTGGATATAGTCCTGAAAAGCCTACTCAAATTTCAAAATATCAGAACCGATATACCTTTCAGGAAAAAGGCGATGTGGCCTCGCTTTTTGATTTTTATGCCCAAGCATTAATCGCGAATGGCCATAATACGTATAAAAAGTTTCCTTGTTTTTACATCAAACCAGCACCACTATTACCCCGCAAAAGATTCTTGCGCGTCAGAAAATACGCTAGCATGCCATTCCGCTGGATTGTCAATTTCATTGACACCGTTACCTTATAAAATAGAAAACTCAACTCGCCGGTTGGCTTGTCGGCCCTCCTCCGTTTCATTAGAAGCAATAGGTTTTAATGAGCCATACCCTTTCGACTGAATGCGATTTGAGGCTACCCCTGCAGCCAGCAAATACGTTTTAACCGCATCCGCTCTTGCTTGGGACAACTTCTCATTAATGGCATCCGTTCCTGTATTATCCGTATGTCCAGAAATCTCAATGCGCAAATCCGCATTTTCATTCATCACTTGGACTAATCGTTTTAATTCGGGATCGGATTCAGGAGTTAAAGTCGCTTTTCCAAGTTCAAAGAACAAATTATTAATGGTCATTTTAGCTCCTTTGGCGATGGCCGCCATCACTAAATCTTTTTCATCTAATTCCAAATACCGTCCCCTTAATTTGCTCAAATCCAAGTTGATTGAACTCGGCAAAAACCCATTAGCTTTCGCTGTGATGCCATAATTTACCCCATAAGGAAGCACTAATTTATATAAGCCCGTCGAAGGATCCGGTTTTGCCGTACCTAATAATTGGCCCGTTTTTAAATCCTCATACGTAATTTCAGCCCCTTCAGGCACCACATTTAAAATTTTATTTAACACCTTTCCTGAGACTAAAACGACTGCCTCAGATGTTTCACTTGAACCAATCCGTGGACTTGACTTGACTTCTTGTTGGGCCAAAACCGGAGCCTCCACTTTCTTAGGCTCAGCAGGAATTTCGGGTTCCTTTTCCACAGGCATTCGAAAGATGTCTTTCTTCCCCATTGAATTTTTGCTCGACAAAAAATACGCAAAATCCCCTTTGGCAGATAAGCTATAATAAGCATCATATTCCTCTGAGTTTATAGGTGCACCTACATTGACGGGTTTACGCCAAGAAGTCCAAGACTCATCCAAGCGTTTGGAGACATATATATCTTGACTTCCCAAGCCACCTGGTCGGTCAGAAGAAAAATACAAAGTCTTTCCATCGGCCGCCAAAAAAGGCGTTGTTTCCGAAAAATCGGTATTAATGCTTGGCCCCAAATTCTGCGGTTTAGTCCAATACCCATTCCTCAAAAAACTCACATACATATCATCCCGATCACTATTTTTTTTCTCGGAAAATGCCAGCAAAAGCGCTTTTCCATCCATGCTCAAATAGCCATATTCATTTTTTCCTCGACTCAATTTCTCGTAAGAAGGGATATTGATTTTTTCCGGGATAGACCAACCCGAAATCAATTTCTTTGCCATAGAAAAGCCACGCGTCTCGTAGTTTCCTTGCACATAAGCACCCTTCAAAAGAATGGTTTGCCCATCTGGCGATATCGATAAAATCGTATTGTATTGATCGCGATTCAATGCGTCTGGCATCCTAAAAGCAGTACTCCAGACGCCATTCACATTTTCTGAGTACCAAATATCCTGAGATCCCTTCACGGTTTCAGATCCCTGAGAGCCATATTTATTTGAGGGATGATTTTTTCTGCCAAAATAAAGAGTCTTCCCATCAGGCGCCATGACCGGATTTAATTCGGAAAATTCACTGTTGATCGCCGAGCCTAAACTCTCGGGTTGCTTTTGGCCAACGGCAAATTGCGCACATAAAATCCCCATAAAT
>CANIYB010000311.1 GCA_947471105.1 Cytophagaceae bacterium | reverse complement strand
GTTAATGCGTTTACTTGTGAGTTGCTAAGGTCAGGAAAGGAGTTTTTGATATTATTGACAATGACCTTTTTTCGATAAGAAAATACAAAATACAGCAACCATTTAGCTAATGATGCTATTCGATACAAAATAAATAGGGGTAAATGGCCGATTAATTTTAAAAAAAACATAGATAAACTTTAAGGGTATGCCATCATTAACATGTAATTTTACAAATATCCGATTATTTTTTCAATGCACATTGAAATTCACTATTTGCCCTGCTTAGAATATGTAAGTTTATTGATTCATTCGAATCATGTTGATTTTGAAGTGATGGAGAATTTTCCCAAACAAACTTTTCGTAATCGGACGTATTTATTAGGAGCCAATGGAATGGAATGTTTAACCGTGCCAACGATACATATCAGCGGACAAAAAGTACTAACGAAAGATATTAGAATTGATTATTTTCAAGATTGGGAGCGTCGACATATGGGTGCAATTCGAGCAGGATATGGCAAAGCACCGTTTTTTGAATATTTCGAGCCATATATTAGCGATATTTTTGCGAAAAAAAATAAATTTTTAGTAGATTTAAATATTGATTTCATTCAGTTAATAATGAAAATTTTGAATGTTGATTTTACTTACACGTTAACAGATCAATTTTGTTCGACAATTACGCTGAGTCACTGGAATCAAATAAATGCCAAACAAGATTGGCAATTAAGAACTAATTTTAAATCGATTCCCTATCGGCAATGTTTTGGTGATTCATTTGTTCCTAATTTATCTATATTAGATTTATTGATGAATCACGGGAAGGAATCAGGAAATATTTTAAGTTAATTTCGTTAATATTGAACAAATAGATATTGAGATGTGTTTTTCGCAATAGATAAAAAGAAATCAAATGGAAGCAAAGTTTTCAAATAAAGTAAAAGAAGTGATTTCGCTGGCCCGCGAAGAAGCATTGCGTTTAGGACATGATTATATCGGGACAGAGCATTTAATGTTGGGAATGATTCGTGATGGAGAAAGTTCAGGGGTTGAATTATTAGTAAAATCAGGTGTTTCATTAGATCAATTACGTCAAAGCATCGAGCATTCTACTGCATCTACCACTAAATCTACTTTTGATAAGCAAAATTTATTAAACATTCCCTTGACAAAACAAGCGGAAAAAGTTTTACGTTTAACCTACCTAGAAGCCAAATACTTCAAGACTAATTTGGTTGAAACGGATCATTTGTTAATGGCTATTCTTCGAGATGAAGATAATGTGGCTACACAAATCTTGGAGAAATATCAGGTTTATTATGATTTAATTAAAGAAATGGTTGATTTCCAGTCGAGCACTGGTCAAGATATTTCGCCTAAATCATCGTCAGATACGGATGATAATGATGACGATAGTCGTCTTTATTCAGGCTCAGCCTCTAATACACCAGGGGGTGCTTCTGCCAGTGGAACTAAAGGAGCTGAAAAAAGTAAGACACCTGTTTTGGACAATTTTGGTCGCGATTTAACCAAAATCGCTGAAAATGGTAAATTAGATCCGATTGTAGGACGTGAGAAAGAAATTGAACGTGTGGCACAAATTTTGTCGAGGCGTAAAAAGAATAACCCGATTTTAATTGGAGAACCCGGAGTGGGTAAAACGGCCATCGCTGAAGGCTTGGCATTACGTATCATCCAGAAAAAGGTTTCTAGAGTGTTATTCGGTAAGCGTGTTGTTACTTTAGATTTGGCTTCATTAGTCGCTGGAACTAAATATCGTGGACAGTTTGAGGAAAGGATGAAGGCGGTGATGAATGAATTAGAAAAATCGACCGATGTGATTTTGTTTATCGATGAATTACATACGATTGTGGGTGCTGGTGGTGCTTCGGGTTCATTAGACGCTTCTAATATGTTTAAACCTTCTTTGTCAAGAGGAGATATTCAGGTTATAGGAGCAACTACCTTAGATGAATACCGACAATACATTGAGAAAGATGGTGCGTTAGCCCGTAGATTTCAAACGGTTATGGTGGATGCGACGACCATCGACGAAACAATAGAAATATTAAACAACATTAAAGATAAATACGAGGAGCATCATCATGTGATTTATACTCCTGAATCGATTATTTCAGCGGTGAAGTTATCGGATCGGTATATATCAGATCGTTTTCTGCCCGATAAGGCTATTGATGTAATGGATGAAGTGGGTGCGCGAGTACATATTTCTAATATCAATGTACCTGCTGATATTGTCGCATTAGAAAATCAAATTGAGCTTGTCAAAAAAGAGAAGAATCAAGTTGTAAAATCTCAAAAATATGAGGAAGCGGCACAATTACGTGACCGTGAGAAAAAGTTGATTGACCAATTAGAGAAAGCGAAGCAAATTTGGGATGAGGAGTCTAAGAAACAGAAATTCACTGTTACTGAGGAGCATGTTGCTGAAGTAATTGCGCAAATGACGGGTATTCCAGTGAATCGTGTGGCCGCTAAAGAGGGGGAGAAATTGTTGAAGATGGAGGAAGAGCTGAGCAAACATGTGATTGGCCAAACAGATGCAGTCAAAAAATTAGTTAAAGCTATTCAACGCACAAGAGTGGGTCTTAAGGATCCTCAAAAACCGATTGGGTCATTCATTTTTTTAGGACCTACAGGGGTTGGAAAAACTGAAATGGCTAAGGTTTTGGCTACTTATTTGTTTGATAAGGAAGATGCACTTGTTCGTATAGATATGAGTGAATACATGGAGAAATTTAGTGTCTCTAGGTTAGTTGGCGCGCCTCCAGGATACGTAGGTTATGAAGAAGGGGGGCAGTTGACCGAAAAAGTTCGTCGCAAGCCTTATTCCGTTATTTTACTTGATGAAATTGAAAAAGCGCATCCTGATGTGTTTAATCTGTTGCTGCAAGTTTTGGATGATGGTATTTTAACGGATGGGTTAGGAAGGCGAGTGGATTTTCGAAATACGATTATCATTATGACGTCCAATATTGGGGCTAGGGATCTGAAAGACTTTGGCTCAGGGATTGGTTTTTCAACCAAATCGAAATCTGACAATTTGGATGAGCAGGCTAGGTCGACGATCCAAAATGCATTGAAAAAGGCATTTGCTCCTGAATTTATAAATCGACTAGATGATATTATTATTTTCAATTCTCTTGAAAGGTCTGATTTGCATAAGATTATTGACTTAATGTTAATAAAATTGAAAGCTCGTCTGGTAAATTTGGGTTATGAAGTTCAGTTAACTGAAAAGGCAAAAGACT
>CANIYB010000310.1 GCA_947471105.1 Cytophagaceae bacterium | reverse complement strand
ATTCAAGGCGCCTTATATCAAATGCTTTCACATGGCATCAATGTTATAGGTCTGTTTTTTGTTATTGAGGTTATTGAAAGAAGAACTAAATCTAGGGAATTAGCCCAATTGGGTGGTATAACTCAATCATCCTATGCACTTACGGTTTGCTTTATCATCCTTAGTTTAGGTTCCGTGGCGCTGCCATTAACGAATGGCTTTATCGGAGAATTTATTTTACTCAAAAGCATATTTGATTACTCCTTGATATTTGGAGTTGTTGCCGGTATCACCATTATATTGGGAGCGGTTTACACGCTACGTTTGATTCAAAAAACGATGTTTGGAAATGTGTCTAGAATTACCACAGAATTTTCAAAATTGACATTAGAAGAAAAAATGGTCCTTATTCCATTAAGCATATTCGTTTTATTAGGGGGTATTTTCCCAAATGCTATCTTACATTTTAGTGAGGAAAGTGTTACGCAAATAACCCAACTATTGAAATAATTAAATTTAAAAGCATCTTATTTTTATGACGGCGATTATAGCGTTATCACTTTTTGGAATTAGCAATTTGTTTTGGGGATTTTGGTTCCCAAGAAAAGTATTACAAATTCTTACCTTATTATTTTTAGCTATTGGAATAGGCTTAACGGCCATGGACTGGAATCATGAATTATTGTGGTTTGGCAATATGTTTAGAACAACCAACACCTCCATTAATTTTAGTTTAATTATTCAATTGGCTGCATTTTTAGTCGTTGCGCTTTCAAGAGGATTTGGTGCAGATGATGAACATACACATCCGGCTGAATACTACGCAATTTTACTTTTTTCAGTGGTTGGAGCCATTTTAATGGTTTCATTCGACCACATGATTATGTTGTTTGTTGGCTTAGAAATATTATCCGTAGCTATGTATGTTCTGACCGGTTCAGACAAAAGAAACCTCAAATCAAATGAAGCCGCTTTAAAATACTTTTTAATGGGCGCATTTGCTACGGGTATTTTATTGTTTGGTATTACGTTAGTTTATGGAGCAACAAGATCATTTTATATATCCAACTTAGCTAATATTATAGCAGCCACGGCGCCAGAGTCTATGCCTAGTTTCTTATATATAGGAGTTCTTCTCATGCTGATTGGCCTACTATTTAAAGTCTCAGCCGCACCTTTTCATTTTTGGACACCTGATGTGTACGATGGAGCACCTACTATTTTTACGATGTTTATGTCAACCGTGGTAAAGACAGCTGGGTTTGCAGCACTTTATCATATTTTATCAGGGGTATTTGGAGGCATTTATTCCACATGGGTATTAACAATTTACTTCATCAGTATGCTAACCTTGATAATAGGAAATGTGACAGCGGCGTACCAACAAAGTGTTAAGCGAATGCTCGCTTATTCAAGTATTTCGCATGCGGGGTATATGTTGATGACAGTAAGTGCCATGCAAAGTTCATCCACATCCACTGTTTTATATTACTCACTTTCCTATACCTTGGCAACGGTTGCTGCTTTTGCAGTCTTAATCCTTGTTTCAGAATATCAAACAGGAAGAAAGGAAAAGCCAGAAGATTATTCATCCTTTGAAGGATTGGCAATAAATAATCCTGGATTAGCATTTTGCTTCACGATTTCCTTATTGTCCTTAGCTGGCATTCCATTGACCGCAGGTTTTTGGGGTAAATTCTTCATTTTTTCAGATAGTTTCAACCGCAATATCATATACCCAGTTATCCTAGCGATATTAATGTCGGCCGTCGGCATTTATTATTACTTTAAAGGAATTATCGCCATGTATTTTAAAAATGGTGATATCGAAAAAATTGAAGTTCCGATACTCTTTAAAATAGCATTATGGTTTTGTACGATTGCAACGCTCGTTTTAGGTGTTTATCCCAATATTGTTAAGAGTTTATTTTAGCCAAGGATTTGACAAAAAAATCGACCCTTTTCAATAAAAAAGATTTAGTTGCGTATTTTTTGATCGCAGGAGCAGGAGCTATTGTTCAACTCGTTTGTGGAGGTTTATTAAAAGATTGGTTCAAATTAAATTATGAGGCAACAATTCTCCCCGCCTATTTTATCTCGGTCATTGTAGGATTTACTTTAACTAAGCTGTTTGCGTTTGACGCAAGAAAAACGCAGCAAACAAATCGGGAAATGGTCAAATTTTTAATGGTAGCCACCTTTTCTGGATTTGTAACGTGGTTTTTCAGTGTAATGCCTTATAAATTTCTTCAGACATTCATGAGTGATTTTTATTTACAAATCCCCTTTTCCTACAAAAAAATCAATTTGACTCAAATCCTAACCACCACCACAGGGATGGGATTTAGTTTTATCTCAAACTATGTTTTGCACAAAACTTTTACCTTTAAAAGTAGTGGATTTTACGACAGATTTAAGGACTTACTTAGGTAATTTAAGGTATAAAAATCATAAATATTAAGCACTTCTTAGGAATTACTTAAAAAAAATAAGTCTCAATCTTATTTTAAGCTATTTAAAAGCTATTTTAATTCAAAACTTAAAAAAACCTTAAAATTTTAGCGAAAAAATTTGTTGTTACTATTTAATCCACTAGTTTTGTAACTCAAACCTTTAAATATTACAAAAATGAAAAAATTATTCGCTTTAGCTTTCGTTGCTGGTATGGTAACTTTAGCATCTTGTGGTGAGAAAAAAGCAGAAGCTTCTGCTGATTCAGTTGCTGTTGATACTGCTGCTGCTGCACCAGTTGATACTGCTGCTGCTGATTCTGCTGCTGCTGATACAGCTGCTGCTAAGTAATCTAAGCAACCAGAAAAAAGTCCTTCGCATGCGGAGGACTTTTTTTATGCCTAAAAATGGAAAAGAACAAAAAAATTAATTCATTTTTTGACCACTTCCCGCCAAAGGTTGCTGAATATTGTTTTCAATTATGGCATGATTATCCATTTGATTTTATTGTCAGTAAATCACGACATTCTAAATTAGGCGATTATCGTTTTTCTCCCCAAAAGGGACATCAAATAACCGTCAATCGAAATTTAAATTCCTATGCCTTTCTAGTCACTTATTTACATGAAGTGGCACATTTATTGACTTATTTAGCTTATAAAAATAAAGTTTTACCCCACGGGGAAGAATGGAAAAATTCATTTAGATCCATATTTGAACCTATTTTAGAAGAAGGTTTATTGCCAGATGAATTAATCATCGTTTTAAAATCGTATTTAGTTAATCCTAGTGCTACCTCAACTGGCCATGGGCCTTTAGTGGAT
>CANIYB010000309.1 GCA_947471105.1 Cytophagaceae bacterium | reverse complement strand
ATAAAATGGAATTTGGAATCCCCATTGAAGTGGTAAAAACTTATCCAAATTCAAATTAGCCGTTATCCCTAATTCGTATAAATTATCCCTTGATCTTTCTGATATTTTTGACTGAACTCCTCCAAATCCATAATTTTTAAAACTCCCATTAAATACCACTTGGCCTATGTCGGCCAACTTAACCCCCAATTTTCCTATGGCTGCTTCTCCGGAGGTTTGATCAAAACCATATCCTCTTAATTCATTCACCCAAACGCAAAATGACTTGTTTTGCCCATCTTTTGTTGTATTCCGAACTCCAATCATCGTAGTCATCGTCGCACTTTGATCGGGTCTTCCCATGACTGTAATCCGATATACCTTGCCCGTAGAACTCGTCATCAACATAAAAAATCGGTCATTTAAACTTTTATTTTGTCGGTCGCGTTCTATTTTTACTTGTTTTAATAAATCAAATTCTATATCAAATTCATTCTCCATAGGCCAAATTTCCGTATCTAAACTTTGCCCTTTCTGTGTTTGAATTAAACCTGTATTCTCAACCTCATAATAGTTATCCGTCAAATCCGTCCCTATACGTAAAAATGCAGAAACATGACCTGAAATCTGATCCGCACTTTGCATGGAAACAAACATTCTAAGCCGTTTGTAATTAATGAAATCAAACATCGTGTTTTTGAAAACTGCCCTAGCATCACCAGGCCTTAAATTATCAACACATAAACTCATCGACTGCTCATTTAATCGAGCATTATTGATAGTGGTAATATCTTGGTCACGTACAAAACCAGGAGGAACGACATATGGAATGGCATTTGTACCTTTTGTGGCTGGACCATTCTCTTCCACGTTGACACTTGAAACTCGAAATTTAGCGTCATAGGGTTCAGGTAAATCCTGGCCATTTTTGACATCTAGATTTCCAATAAACTTCCTATAAGAATACCCTGAAAGCTGTAATTGAGCAAATCTCAATACGACTGGATCTTGAAAATCACTTAATAACATTCTGAAAAAACGAATGGATTTGAAGCTTGACATCTCTCCCGCCGGTGTAGTGTAATTACGCTTATCCTTGATTGGAACTCTAAATAAATACCAATCCACACCCCCTTCGTTTACCTTGTCCACCACAAAACCTTGACCTACTTGCAATTGGCCCGGCTTAAGATCAATTTGATACTGAAAGTAGGACTCAACTTCATTGACCGTATTGTCATTATTTAAATCTTCCCGGTCAGGCATCATACTACTTGCTTCCGTAATCGTTGAATTAGTTGGATTATCGGTCGTTGGCGAATTATTCTCCAAACCCATAAAGTTCTTATACCGCTCAATGATACTACCCGTTTTATTAAATTTATCACTCAAATAATGGACAAAGTCATCTCCTGCTGGATCACTTTTTATGGCAGAAATCACATTTTGATCATTTACTTTAGCAGATATTTGAGTCAAATATTCTTTAAAATAAGTTTCTTCTGTTACGGCGGTAGATTCCGTTGACTTATTTATCATCCCATCTAAACCAATATCTTGTTGGGCCCTACCCCCTTGATTATCAAATGCATTAATGACGAATTGGCGTTTAGGAGCTAATCCCCACAATGTCTTTTCAACATTCTGGGTATTCCCCGAGGTGATTTTCTCTCCTGCTGGAATTCCATTTTCAAAATTGGAAAACCCATCTGGGATAAAATCCTCAGAGACATCACCTAAATGAAAAATCAGCTTTCCTCCGGTTTGGTTATTTTTATTAAAAATACCATCTCGCACTTTACCTTGATCCCCTGTGACAAAAGGATCCATCAGCCAAAATTCAATTTGTTCTACGTTGGCATTATCAAAATCCGTGTCTGAAGAAATGGCACGGGTAATCGCACCAAAACTTGACCTAGGATTAGGCAATAATCCTTGCGCATTTAAACTAGTGGTAAAATTATAAATACCTCGTTCAGATGGGAAATAGGCCACATCTAAAACGCCTAGAGGCAAATTTGTGATGTTATTGGCAAAGTCTTTATTGGGAAATAATCCTTTTGGGGTCACCACGCGCTCATAAGCAAATAAATTAACCTGAGCTGGATCTAGTCCAGGAACCTCTAAAGCAAAACCACCTTGGCCATAAATACTTGCGTCAACATTATATGCTGAAATTTTCGCACGCCTAAAATTTGAACTCAGGTCTCGTGGATTTCCTGGAATAAAATCTTTAGGGGTGGCACCTGGACGCCAATAGGTAGGTTGAGAACTTAAATTATAAACCACTCGAGCTGATTCAAAATCATCGATAAATGCATTTCCTTGCACTCGATCATTCACGTTAGGAATCAACTTAGCAAATTCGCCCTGAAAGTCAATCACAGAGGTTTCTTTGGTTGATACGATTGGCAATGCATCGATCATGCGGGTTAAGGCATTCGATTTTTTCAATATACTTGCATCAAAACCTAATAAAGTATTATTAACGGGTTCATTTCCAATAGCTACGCGCCTAAAAAACGCAGGAGGTGTTTCACTCATGTTTTGAAAAGTGGCTCCTAAGTGGACGTCTTGACCTAAATTATAGTCTAATCTGGTACCTAACATCGTTCTAATTTGATTCGAAAACAGATCCGGCTTTTCGTAACAAATTTTAATTTCACGTCCCGAATTAAATACTCCCTCGTTGATGATTTTGACACGACCCGATTGACCATCCACGATAAAATCTGTCCCTTGACTTAAAGATTGACCACCAGCCGTAACGGTAACAGATTTTGCTTCTACCCCAAATGGCAAAGAGATATCTCCACCCCCGACTCCTGCTTGAAAAGAACCTTTTAAAAAGAATTTATTTTTACTTGCAATCTGAGCGGCATCCGTCTGTGTATTAGTGTATAGTTTTTGAAAAACATACTTGTCAACTAAATTAGATTCCGACGATGTGAACTTGGCTTTTAGGTTCTTACCGAATGGTTCTAAAATAGGAAATATAATTTTACCATTTTTTGAATCAACCGTTATGTCTTCAATAAAATCAAAATTACCATCAGGTTGGGCATCTCCCGAAAAATTAAGTTTATCTAATCCTAGAACTTTGACCAACGGAATATCTTTTAATTTCTCCCCTTCAATTAAGTTTGAATTATCAATCCCCGTAGCATCATCCTTGTAAACAATGCGCAATTGAAAATTTTGTTTAGATAAAGAATTGGTGTTTAACGAGTAAATGTTTTTCATCATTAAATCCCACATTGGATGATCCAAATGATT
>CANIYB010000308.1 GCA_947471105.1 Cytophagaceae bacterium | reverse complement strand
TTGTCATTTAAAAATTGCTTCGAATTCCATTGCCCTTTTTGTTGGCCAAAATCAGGTTTGGTATGCTGAATGACATTATTTAATGTCTCAGCCCACTCATATTTTATATGCTTATTTCTACCCACTAAATTAGTTCGTCAATTTCTGCTATTAAATAGGTACTTCCGGTGACCAAGATTAAATCATCTTGTTTCATTTTATTTTTCACAAATGCTATGGCTTCATTCACATCCTCGATAACAGTTCCCATTAATCCGTTTTTTTGAGCAATTGATAACAAATTGGAAGCTTTTAGCGATCTAGGGTTATGTGATTCACTAAAAACATAATCTGCATTTTTGGGCAATATTTGTAAAACTAAATCTAGGTCTTTATCGGCCACCATGCCTAATATGACCCATAAATCACCCATTAATTCACTTTTTATCTGATCCATTAATAAACGAATGCCACTTTCATTGTGGGCGGTATCCGCGACTATTTTAGGATCATTGCTAATCATTTCAAATCGACCTTTTAATTGGGTATTTATCCGACTGTTTTTTATTCCCAATTCAATCATTCCCTTTTTCAAATCGATAATTCCCATGGAGGCCAGTTGGCTACACCATGCCAAAACACCCAAAATATTATTGATTTGATAGCTTCCTACATATGGACTGGAAATTTTGAATTCGCCGAAATGTTTACTTTCAACTTCCATGTCTAAGGTCTGTCCCCTCGAAATCTTTATTAATGTAGTGTCTTCATTTGCAAATTGGATGGGAGCCTGGTTTTCTTTCGCTTTCTCTAAAAAAATACCTGAAATTTCTGGTTGGAATTCACTGATGGTCACAGGTGTCCCTTGCTTAATTATTCCCGCTTTTTCGCTAGCAATTTCCCCTAATGAATTCCCTAAAATATCTTGATGATCATACCCAATATTCGTAATTAAACATCCTAACGGCGTTATGATGTTGGTGGAATCTAGTCTTCCTCCTAATCCTGTTTCAATGATGGCCCAGTCCACTTGTTGTTCTTTAAAATAACAAAACGCCATGGCGACCGTCCATTCAAAAAAGGATGGACTAACCTCCTGAATGATATTTTTTTTATCACTTACAAAAGCGCTAACCCATTCTTTTGGAACTTCTTTCCCATTAATTTTAATTCTCTCAGTAAATGATTTTAAATGTGGTGAGGTATATAAACCTACCTTGAATCCATGCTCTTGTAAAATCGAAGCGATGAAATGAGATGAACTACCCTTTCCATTAGTCCCAGCTATATGCAAGGATTTAAATGAATGATGTGGGTTATTTAATTGAGCACATAATGAGGCAATGTTATCTAAACCCGGCTTATATGCTTTTTTACCTTCCCTATGAAATACAGGCAGGGAATTATATAAAAAATGGATTACCTCATCATAGGTCATCTCTTAGGCCAATAAGAATTAATTGGTTGGAACTATTCGAATTGTTTTTAAGCCGCTGGCGCCTTCCCTTTTTCCTTCATCTTTGGGCTGGAACTTGGCTCCCTTGATTGCTTTCTTATATTTTTCGGCAAGAGATAATTTTACATTCGTTTTTTCAATCCGAATTTCAGTCACTAGACCTTTTTCATTCACACGAATAAAGAATGTTATTTCACCTGTTTCATTTCCATTGTCAATCGAGCTGATGACTGAAGTAGGGAAAGTCCAGTTTTGAGCAATTGGCTTATCACCAGCCCCAGATCCACTGCCACCTGACCCACTTCCATTTCCAGATCCAGTTCCCCCACCAGATCCTCCTTTACCTAATCCAGTACCTGACCCAGATCCTGAGGATACTGATTTTGTAGTCCTTTTGCCTAGGGTTAGGTTTAAATCGACCAAAGGTTCTTCAGGAACCACTTCTTTAGGTGGCGGCACAACCGTTGCTTTTACCGTAACCGGACTTTCTACATTACTTGTTATTGGTGGAACGGTATTTTGTTGAACCACATCGGTCTCCGATTGAATAATCTCTTTCTTTTCTTCTAATTTAGGACTTGGAGCCTCTTGCTCAAAAGATATTTCTCCCTTTGATCCCTCAGGTTCAAGCATCACCGGCGCATTCGGATTTTCATTCCAAATTTTAACTGACCAAATAAGTAAAAAAAGCAATCCATTGAATATGATTGTAATAACCAAGGCTTTAACTTGATTTTTACGTTCTAATTCTCTTTGAGCTTGATAACTAACATTCATATTAATCTTTTTTAAACACCCAAATGTCTATTTTTTTCTCTTTTTTCAAATTGGCCGCTTCTGCATATGCCAAATCCATATTTTTTGCGCTACCCAAACTAATCCTATAATAGGTTTCATTTGCTAACTTAGGTAAAATGGTAGCTTCCTGAAAACCCTTCTGAATAAGTTCTGATTTACCTAATTCCGCTTTTTCTATAGTTTTGAAACTGGCGGCCACCAAGAAAATGTGATCTGAAACCTCAATATTCTTTGGAACAATCACTGGCTTTATCTCTTCATTGCCCGATTCAACCTCTTCTGTAACAACTAAATTAGCTGTTTTAGAGGTTGCTATAGCTTTACTTACGGGTAGCATTTTTTCTTGCTTTTGTTCCTTTTTAATTCGTATTGTCAACGGTGAAAAAGAACTATTCACAAATTTTGAATTAGGTTCTGTTAAAATATATGCCCCCATTCCGCCAACGATAAACGCTAAAAGGATATAGGCATAAAATTTCGATGTGATTTTTCTTGGCTGTTGCACTTCCTCAACCTCTTCTTTTGTCTGAGTAGGAAGATCCTCAAGAGATTTTTCTACAGGGGCCTCAACTAAAACTGGTTTTTTTCTTGCTCCCGTAGACACTGAATAAAGACCAAATTGGTCTAAATCATAATTAAAGGTCTGATTAGGTTCGAAAACTATTTTAGATTCTTCTGTTAACGAGAAGGTCCCTAAATTTCCAAAGGCCAATGGCTGATTATTTTTTAAACCGTCCTTCATTTCTTTGCCAAAGGCAGCAACGGATTCAAATGCCTTTTTTTGCGAAATAACATGTTGCTTAACTATATGCATCGCTAATATCCCATCATCCGATTTTAATCGTTCATTAAAAGCAATGGATTTTTTTCTTGGATGAATAATAGCCTCTTTTTCATCGAATTTAAAATCCTGTACATTGATCACAAATCCCCCAAAATTGGGTATAATCACACAATCATGCTCCAAAAGCAAGGATTCAATCGCCTGAATAAAATCAATATTTTGCATAACTAAAATGAAT
>CANIYB010000307.1 GCA_947471105.1 Cytophagaceae bacterium | reverse complement strand
GCGCATGCTAATTCCGCATAAGAGAAACTAAAACAGGCATAGAGCACAATGACAATGCCTGTGGCAATGGCCAAACCCAGTGTTCCACCCTCTTTTAAACCTAAATTCCAACCGAAATACATGCCCGAAATGACATAACCCACCCCGAGTCCCCATAACATTAAAGGACTAAGTACTTTTTTCAAATGTGCTTGATTGTCACTTTCGCTTGAATTATCTTGCATTCAAAAGGAAATTTAAAATGGTTTGTCGAATAAAAGTTAAAATCAACAAGACCTCTCATTCTTTAAAAACGAATTTAAATAAATATTAAAGAATTGAGTGCATTTTTGGGAAAATCAAACCTAATTCCTTCAAAATAAATTTTAAAATGAAATCAGAAAAACTCATAGAAGACGCATTGGTGGATTGGTTAGAATTAGGAGACGGAATAAGAAGGAAAGTGATGGCACAAAACGAATCCATGATGATCGTGAAAGTGGGTTTTGACCAACATGCCATTGGAACCTTGCACCATCATCCGCATACGCAAGCATCCTACGTTTCAAAAGGTAAATTTGAAATTTCGATTGGTTCTGAAAAGTCTATTTTAGAGGCTGGCGATGTATATTTTGTCCCCACTGGCGAGATTCACGGGGCGGTATGCTTGGAGGAAGGTGAGTTAATTGACGTATTCAGCCCGAGGCGTGACGATTTCCTCTAAAAGATTGAACTTTTTACTGCTATTAGAGTTTATCAATTTACTTTCCCCTAAGTATGTCAGAAAAAATCATTGAAATAAAATCCATTGCTAAAAAATTTGGCTTGTTTGAGGCAGTCAAAGATGTGAGTTTTCATGTCAACCAAGGAGATGTTTATGGTTTTTTAGGTCCTAATGGAGCGGGAAAAAGTACGACGATCAGATGCATGCTTTCCCTCATTAAACCCGACTCGGGTACCATTAAAATATTTGGGAAATCCATTTTTACAGATCGCAATGAGATTTTATCACGAACCGGAAGCATTATTGAAAAGCCCGATTTCTACAAATATCTATCTGCCTATAAAAATTTAGAGATTTTTTCTAGACTCTCCCGCGTGTCCGTTGGCAAAAAAGAAATTTACAAGATGCTCGATTTTGTGGGACTTGGAAGCCGAGAACAAGATAAGTTCTCAAGTTTCTCTCATGGAATGAAGCAAAGGTTGGGAATCGCGCAGACATTATTACACAATCCGGATCTGATTGTATTAGATGAACCCACCACCGGACTAGATCCTCAGGGAATCATTGACATCCGGAATTTAATCCTTCGATTAAAAAACGAGCAGCATAAAACCGTTATCCTTTCCTCTCACAATTTGGCTGAAATAGAAATCATTTGTAACCGCATGGTGATTATCAACAAAGGAGTTTCGGTGGTGGAAGGGGATGTAAAGGCATTAATGAACAACGAAGATTTGGTGGTCAGGTTAGAGGTTTCCGATACGAATAAATCGAAAGCGCTGATTATGAGTCAATATCCCAACATTCAAATAACGGACATCAATGAAACGAGCATTGAATTGCCTATGGAAAAATCGAAGATTAGTGAGTTAAACAAAGACCTGGTCCAAGCGGGAATTGGCATTTTTTCAATCGAAGCCAAACGAAAATTAGAGGATTATTTCATTAAAATGGTCAACGCATGATTTTCATCAAAAGCATTTATAATGAAGTGATTAAAATCGCTCTCAAACCCAGAAGTTATTTGGGCATTGCGGCAATAACCGTGTTAGTGGGTGTCATCTTATTTGCCCTAAAATCAGATGGAATGTCCATCATTTCGTTTGTCACCTCGTCTTTTGAACAGACGCTAAGTTTTGAAGGAAATGTGTTAAATGGAAACTTAGTTGCTTTCATCATTCTTCAAATGCTGATTGTCCAAATTCCATTATTGATCGCACTCGTGACGGGAGATTTAGTTTCTGGAGAAGCCGCTATGGGAACCATTCGCATGTTATTAACCCAACCGATTTCCAGAACCCAATTGCTCCTTTCGAAATTTATTGCAGGGGGAATTTATACCTTAATTGTCATTGTTTGGCTAGGATTTATGTCAGTGATCATGGGGAAATTGTTATTTGGCTCTGGCGATTTAATGGTGTTAAATAGTGACGGATTGGTGATTTTGCAGGAGGCGGACGTCAATTGGCGTTACCTCGGTGGATTTTTAGTCGCATTTTTAGCCTTATTTACCGTCAGTTCCTTGTCCATTTGCCTGTCATGTTTTACGGATAATTCGATCGGACCGATTGTGACGACCATGTCCATTATTTTGTTGTTTACCATCATTGGAACACTAGATGTCCATGTATTTGATTCCGTGAGGCCATTTTTATTGACCACCCACATGGCCTCATGGCGTTCGCTTTTTGAAGACCCGCTCCCGATTCAAGACATCAAAAACTCCATTTTAATTTTGGTCATTCACAACGTTCTTTTGATTTCCATTTCGATTTATGTGTTCAATAAAAAAGATATAACCGCATGATGTTCCGACTATTTTTATTGCTTTGTGTGTCCAATATGGCTTTGGGTCAAGATGCCAACAAAACCGTCTCATCCGTCATTGGCCACCTGAACCGCGTCAAAAACTATACCGTTGACGCAAAAATCAAATCTGACATTCCCTTAATTAAAATTCTACCCGTGAAAGCTAAAATAGAATTTAAGCAGCCGGATGAGATCAAAATGAAAACGCAAGGTATTGCTATTTTACCCAAAAAAGGTTTCACAGACTTGGCGATTATGCTGAAAAATAAAGCGAGTTATACCGCTATTTTTACGGGTTACGAGGTAGTCCAAAAAATCAAAGCCGAATCGATTACCCTATTGCCCAGCAATGATGCTGGCGAAATTGTGCTGGCTAAAATATGGGTGGATACCGACGAAGCATTGATTTTGAAATCTCAAATTACTACTCGGACGAACGGGACCGTAGTCGCAAATTACACTTATGGCAAACAAAAGGAATTTGGTCTTCCAGATGAATTAACCTTTTCCGTGGATGTGAAAAAATTCAAAATCCCAAAAGGCGTTGTGGTGGATATCAATCGGTCTGCCTCGCCTGAAGAACCCAAAAATGTGAGTAAAACTGGAAAAATTACTATTCAGTTTTCCAACTACAACATCAACGCTTTATGAGGCCAAAGCCTTTCTAAGCAGTTCCACACTTTTACGTACGCCTGTTGACGCAGCTTCTTTCCCCTCAAATTCGATCGAAATATACCCTTGGTAATTCACCTTCTTT
>CANIYB010000306.1 GCA_947471105.1 Cytophagaceae bacterium | reverse complement strand
TTTTATTGCCCTGGCGCGGATATGTGTTGGTCGGTACGACGGACGATGCGGATAAATTATCTGAAAACCCCATTATTTTAGAAGAGGAGAAGACATATTTACTTGAATATTTCAATCGATTTGCCTTGGAAAAAGCGAGTCCATCTGATATAAAAGCGGGGTTTGTTGGCCTTAGGCCTTTATTGCAAGTTCAACTTCAGACGGCCATGCAAACAGATACCAAATCAATGGTTCGTGATCATGAAGTGGAAGTGGACCGCAGAAGTAAATTAGTTAGCATCATGGGCGGCAAGTGGACGACTTATCGAATTATGGCGGAGGACACCCTGGATATTTTAGAAACGGAAGTTTTGCATGTCCCAAAATCTCCCTGTATGACTAAAAACCATCCGATTATGGGGGGAGGTCATTTTGATGTGGACCTATTTCTTAACTCGGCGATTTTGAATGCGGAAACGCGCAGACACTTATATGAAACCTATGGTTCATTGGCCCCGAGGGTAATTGAATTTTGTCAGCATATACCTCAAGGCACCGAATTACTGTTGGACGGCCTCCCTTACTTGCAAGGAGAAATTGACTATTTGAAAAAACATGAAATGGCTACATGCTGGGATGATGTGGTAAACCGGCGCTGGGGTATAGGATTGTGTGATGAGGCATTGGGCAGGAAACTTGAGGACATAAAAAAAGAGGCTTTCGCCTCTATTTCTTAATATTCATCCTCATTAAAGAAGAAATCGTCTTTTGTCGGATAATCTGGCCAAATTTCTTCGATACTTTCGAAGGGTTGTCCATCATCTTCTAATTCTTGTAGATTTTCAACCACCTCTAAAGGAGATCCTGTACGGATGGCAAAATCAATTAATTCATCTTTTGAAGCAGGCCAAGGGGCATCTTCTAAATAGGAGGCTAGTTCTAGTGTCCAATACATAGGATATAAATTTATGCTTAAAACGTATTATTGAAAAATATTTCTAAATTTTGTATTACGAATTGAAATTACTTCGCTTCGGTTTGCAAAAGTAAAATAAAAAAATATTTATAAAAGATTTATTTTTTAAATTTTACATAAATATAAAATAAGTGCCAAATTGGCCCAATTTGAGACATTAATATGAAGAAAAATCCGTGTGTACAAGTGGAAGTTTGTGCTTATTCATTCATTTCTTGCTTAGCTGCAAATCGTGCGGGTGCGAATCGTGTCGAATTATGTGCGTCACCATGGGAGGGGGGAACAACTCCATCATGGGGGTTATTGAGCCAAGTATTAGCACAAACCAACATAGAAGTTCATGCGATGCTTAGGCCCCGCGGAGGAGATTTCTGCTATGACTCCTATGAAAAAGATACGATGGAAGCGGAAGCCATGGCATTAATCGAGGCGGGAGTTCATGGACTTGTATTGGGAGCTTTGCTCCCAAATGGTGAAATTGATTATGCATTTATGGAGCGAATTCGTAAGGCGACCGGAACGATACCTTTAACTTTTCACCGAGCTATCGATGTATCTAAAGAACCATTATTAGTCATGGAGGCATTAATTTCCTTAGGATTTACACGGATATTAACTTCGGGGCAGCGAGATAAAGCGCTTGATGGTATTTTAACTATTGCTCAAATGGTCCATGCGTCGAATGCTCGTATTGAGATTATGGCAGGAAGTGGAGTTCATCCTACTAATTGCCAAGAATTCTTGGAAATTGGCGTAGACGCGATTCACTTAAGTGCCCGGGCCATGAAAGATTCCCAAATGGAGTATAGGCGACCGAACATTTCCATGGGTGGAATTCCAGGAATTTCCGAATTTGAAATTATGTATGCTAGCGAAGATTTAATCCGCGAAACCGTAAATAAGGTTAGCGAATATTACTCTTCATAAAGCGCTAATTCGATCCAGCGATCTTGAGGAACTGTCCTCAAATCATATAATGGCACCTTATTTCTTTGGTAGGCAGGGATGGCAAAATCTTTTTCAGAAGGTCCCCCATTTTTGTACAGGTCGACTAATTTAGCAAATCGGACTACTTCATTTTCCACGTCAACGTTCTGGCCACCAGTGCCATAATCGTCAAAGTCAAATTTGTCTCCCGCTTGTAAAATGGATGCCGGAGTACCTTGCTTATATCCTTCGGTACTTCCTCGGTGAAACTTATCTAGGTCATCATTTTCGTGTTCAAAACCCGCGGCAATCACGGTTAAGTAAAGATCATCTTGTAAATCTTCGTCCGTCGATATACCAAACTTGATCATATCGGCTTGCTCACTAATCCTGGCTTGTAAATACTCAACGATGATATCTTGTTCACTCATGACTAAGTCTCTCTTGCTGCTGGTTGAGACCGTTACTAAAATTCTTTTTGCACCTTTGATCTCTTGTGAGTTAAGAAGTGGAGATTCTAAGGCATCTGAAATAGCCATTAATGCCCTTTCTTCTCCTTGGCCTAAGGCTGAACTCATCATGGCCTGTCCAGCATTTTTCAATACTTTCTTGACATCCATAAAGTCCGTATTGACATCACCTGGTTTTGCGATCACGTCAACGACACTTTTTACGGCTTTTGCAAGTACATCATCTGCCTTTGAGAATGCATCTTTTAAGGCTAAATCTTTATGGATTTCAGCTAATTTATCATTCATGACCACCAAAACCGTGTCACAATAAGTTTTGAGTTCTTCAATTCCTTTTAAGGCATAATTTATTTTTTCTTTCCCCTCCCATTTGTAAGGTGCTGTCACTATGCCGACGGTCAAGAGTCCTTTTTCACGAGCTAATTGAGCGATCACTGGAGCGGCCCCCGTTCCTGTACCTCCACCCATTCCAGCGGTGATGAATACCATTTCAGTTTCATCAGTCAACACTTTACTAAGCTCTTCTTTACTTTCGATGGCAGCTTGTCGGCCTACCTCAGGATCCGTTCCCGCCCCTAAACCTTGATTTCCAAGTTTAATTTTTGCTTTGACAGAATTGGAAGCCAAGGCTTGTGAATCAGTATTGCAGATAATTAAATCTGCTCCTTTAATGTGCAGTTTATCCATGTGGCGAACGGCATTAGAGCCACCACCGCCAATTCCAATAACCTTAATGATTGAATTAAACGAAGATTCGGGAACTATTTCCATATTATGATCAAAGAAAGAAGGATTCGAGTTATTCATATTTTAAAAAAGCTTGTCATTTGTATTAAAAAATTATTCATCAATCGTTGCCCCAGCGCCACTCATTGCCTAATTCTAACTCCCTCCTGAGATTTTCTTTGATGAAAAAATC
>CANIYB010000305.1 GCA_947471105.1 Cytophagaceae bacterium | reverse complement strand
TACGTGGTGCTTCTGAACGCTTAAATAGAGCTTTAACTGAATTTAGGATTCGTGGTGTAAAAACGAATATTCCATTTTTACGCAATGTGATCAACCATCCCATTTTTCAAGATGGTCAGTGTACGGTCCAATTTATTGACACACATCCTGAATTATTTAAATTCAAACCTACTCGGGATCGTTCCACGAAGGCGCTTCGGTATTTAGGGGAAGTAATTGTGAATGGGAACCCAGATGTAAAGGTTAAGCCTACAGCTCCTTTTAGATTAGCCACGATTCCGTTTGTGGACCCTGCGAAGGAATATCCAACAGGCAATAAGCAGTTGTTGGATCAATTAGGTCCAGAGAAATTTGCCAAACATATTCGAGATTCTAAGCAAGTGTATTTTACCGATACAACGTTTAGGGACGGGCATCAATCTTTATTAGCAACCCGAGTAAGAACTCAAGATATGCTCGCGGTGGCCAATGGTTTTGCCAAGTCGTTTCCTTCTTTGTTTTCGATGGAAGTTTGGGGAGGTGCGACTTTTGATGTGGCCATGCGCTTTTTACAGGAATCTCCTTGGAAGCGTTTGCAAGAATTTAGGGAGGCGATGCCTAATATGTTGCTCCAAATGTTATTTAGGGGTTCTAATGCGGTGGGTTATTCTGCTTATCCTGATAATTTAATTGAGAAGTTTGTTGAGAAATCTTCAGAAGCTGGCGTTGACGTCTTTCGCATATTTGATTCGTTGAATTGGATTGAGGCGATGAAAGTGTCTATCAAAGCGGTTAGGGAAAGAACTCCTGGAATCGCGGAAGCAGCCATTTGTTATACCGGTGATTTATATACGAATCCCAAATACAATTTACAATATTACCTAGATATGGCTCGCCAGTTGGAAGATGCCGGCGCACACATGCTAGCCATTAAAGATATGGCGGGTCTGTTGAGGCCATTTCAGGCGGCAACGTTGGTGACTGAATTAAAAAAGACGGTCGATATACCGATTCATTTACATACACATGATACGGCTTCTGTGCAGTCGGCAACTTATTTGAAGGCGATTGAGGCGGGAGTGGATATTGTCGACGGGGCTTTGGGTGCGATGTCAGGTTTGACTTCTCAGCCAAATTTAAATTCTCTTGTAGCGATGTTACAAGGTCAAAAGAATGAAAGCCATTTGGATTTAGATTTACTAAATGAGTATTCCAATTATTGGGAGGCTGTGCGAGCGATGTATGCTCCGTTTGAATCTGAATTAAAGGCAGGTACGGCAGAGGTTTATACGAATGAAATTCCCGGTGGTCAGTATACGAATCTTCGGGGACAGGCAATAGCCTTGGGTGTGGGCGATAAATTTGAATTGTTGAAAGATAATTACTCAGAGGCGAATAAGCTTTTTGGTGATCTAGTCAAAGTTACGCCTTCCTCTAAGGTCGTTGGAGATATGGCTATTTTTATGACGGCTAACTCACTGACCGCAGAGGATGTTTATGCGAAGGGAAGTACATTGTCCTTTCCAGAATCCGTGAAAGATTTTTTCAAAGGGGGACTGGGCCAACCGTATCAAGGATTTCCAAAGCAATTACAAGAGATCATTTTAAAAGGTGAAGTGGCTTTAGAGGGTCGCCCAAATGACCATTTAGCTCCTATCGATTTTGATCAAGATTTCAAGGAATTTCAGGCTAAATTCCCAGACATTGAAGATGGTTTCTTTGACTATCTATCTTATAAAATGTATCCTAAGGTTTTTGAAGACTACTATAAAAACCATGCACTATATGGTGAGTTGTCGGCATTGCCAACGCCAGCTTTTTTCTATGGTTTAAAGCAGGATGAGGAAATCATGATTACGATCGAGCCAGGGAAGACGATTATTGTCAAATTCTTGTATATGTCGGATCCGGATGAGTCGGGTTTACGGAATGTGACTTTTGAATTGAATGGGCAAGCCAGGAGAATTAAGATTTTAGATCGAAACATTAAGATTGAGAAAGCCCAACATGCGAAGGCGAAGGAGAAGGGGGATATCGGTGCGCCATTACAAGGCCGATTGAGTCGTATATTGGTTAAATCAGGAGATGAGGTAAAGAAAAATGCTCCATTATACATAATAGAGGCTATGAAAATGGAGTCTATCGTTTCGGCGCCTTTTGAAGGTCTGGTAGGCAATGTAGTCTTGAACGAAGGTACGGTGGTTGAGCAAGATGATTTAGTTTTAACGTTAGAGGAGGCGAAATTACCCGAGCCGGATGTGGAGGAATATTTATTTGTCTATGGAACTTTACGAAGGGATTGTGGGAATGACCTTCACCGATTGATCGCTCGAAATTCAGATTATGTGGGAATGGCAACATTCCAAGGACAAATGTTTCAGGTAGCGGAATATCCAGGTATAGTAGCTTCAGAGAATGCTGCAGACCAGGTAGTTGGTGAACTGTATTTGTTATCCAAAACGATCAAATTACTGAATGTATTAGATGAATATGAGGAATTTGATTCAGAAGATTTAACAGCTAGTTTATTTGTTCGTGAAAAGGTAGATGTAAATTTGAAAGGTAAAGTAATCAATTCCTTTGCTTATTTGTACAACCGTCCAGTAGGTTCGCTGAAACGGATCGCATCGGGTGATTTTTTAAAGGGATAAAAAATGAAAAATTTTATTGCATTTGCTTTTTGCTTGGTTTCATTGTCGGCGCTAGCCCAAGAAAATCTTAAAAAAGCGCATGCTCATAATGATTATGAACATGCTAAGCCATTTTTTGAAGCGTATAAATTAGGCTTTGGATCTATTGAGGCAGATGTTTACGCGATCAATGGTGAGCTTTTGGTTAGCCATAATTTAGCGGATGTAAAAGCGGATCGGACGTTGAAGTCCCTGTACATTGATCCCATTGTGGCAGTTTTAAAAGCTAAGAAGCAAGGCAAGTTTCATCAATTTTTAATTGATTTTAAAACGAATGCTGATTCAACTTTACCCTTGTTAATTAAATTTTTAGCTCCTCATCAAGAATTATTTGTCAAATCAGGGTTGCGCATTGTTATTTCTGGCAATCGTCCTCAGATTAAGGATTACATTAATTTTCCGACTTGGATTACGTTTGATGGTCGGTCTACTGAAACTTATCCAGCTGGACTAAAGAATTATGTTGTTCTGGAAAGTGAGTCTGTCGTTCGATTTGGCATGTGGAGTGGTCAGGTGCCCATGCCTACCGCGATGAAAGAGAAGCTTAAGGCCTATGTAGAGAAAGTGCATGCTTCGGGAAGGAAAATACGGCTTTGGGGAACTCCAAATACCTTAATG
>CANIYB010000304.1 GCA_947471105.1 Cytophagaceae bacterium | reverse complement strand
GATGGCACCAAAACCATTCCATAAGGAGTAGGCTGTGTCCAGCCACGGCGATTAGTTGCTACAATTTCACCATTGGCAATTCCTGGAGCATCTTTAGATCCCTTGCCAAATTTCAACAAGCCTCCTTTCCCTGAACTTCCTTTTTTACTACTTAGTGTCTTGGATCCTCCTGAGTTTTTAGAGCCGCAACTATTGATCATGGCCACAACGACTAAAACGGATGAAATCAAAAACAAACGCTTTGCTAAAAATTGTAAATTCATATAACCGAATTAAAAATATCTTTTGTTGAACGAAATCTATTCTAAAAAATTGTGTTAATCACTATTAAAAGAATCCATATGGATTCAAATTCCTCAAAATTAAAGAATTTTCTAAGAATAATTAAAGAAATACCTTTTTTTTCCAAGGTTTAAATTAATTAATCTTAAAACGCGGGGTCTTTATTGGCACCGCCTGAACCCCCATTTTAAACGTGGGCAGATTAAACTTAACAAATACCTCATGGGTCAATAAGGACTTTGCATCTAAATTAACTAACGTATAATCAACGGAATAACCGAGATTTAACCGGTTATTCAATAAAGATACCCCCATCATCCCGATTGCAGCATCATTCAAACGAAAAGAACCTCCTACCCAAAACATATCTCGATATTCAACTCTTGCACCCATTTCAGGCAGTATTTTTCCCGAATAATACCTCAATGAGCCAAATGGCAATAAATCAAAAGACGTATTCAATAAAATTTCTGCACTCGCATGCGCTGCAAAAACCATAGCCAAAGGCATCGCTGCCGCATTCGAATTAAACGTGTAGGTAGGACTCGTCAGGTGATCCATTGAAATTCCTGCATTCCAATTATCTTTCGCATAAACCACTCCTAACCCAAAATCAGGCAAGGACTGGCTAACCGTTTTACCCGAAAGCTCTAAAGCCAATGGATCATTAGAATCTCGAACACGAAAAACACGGCCATCAAAAGATTTTGCTTGCATACCGATGCGAATTCCCGTAGAAATTAACCCAGAACCTATCGAATAATGATGCGCTAATTGCAATCGAACCGTTTGCATACCTACCCCAGAAGGAGTTTTGTCCGACATATATAAAAAACCAATGCCTGTATTAAATATGCCCAGTGGCATGGAAGCGGTCAACAATTGAGTTCCTAAACTGCCAGAACCATCTTGAGTGGATTCATACCCTGACCATTGATTACGCATGTGTAGTTGGACGGAAGTCTCATCGTGCCAACCAGCAAACGCGGGATTTAAATTCGCATTGTTTAGGGAAAACATGCTTAATCCGGGATCTTGCTGGCCTAAAGTAGCGAAACTAATCAATCCCAAAGCAAGGAAAAGCCATTTTCTTAAGTCAAAAACCGAAATGTAGCTAATACTATGGCGCATTGAATAAAGTCGAATGTTAATAGGCGAATAAAAATAAGCAATAATTTGCTTCGTGCAAGATTATTTCAAAAAAAAAGCTCCTTAAAGGAGCTAAAATTAATTATTTGCTTGTTTGATGTATTGCTCTAAGGCACCCGTCATGGAGGGGGCATTCGGCATAGGAGCCTGAATATCCAAAATCAAATTGGCATCTTTAACCGCCTGAGCAGTCGTTGGGCCAAAAGCCGCAATTCGAGTGTTGTTTTGTTTAAATCCTGGAAAGTTCTCCATCAATGAAGTAATGCCCGATGGACTATAAAATGCAAGTACATCATAAAACACGTTTTCCAAATCTGATAAGTCAGAAGAAACGGTTTCGTACATAACCGCCTCAGTGATTTTAAAATCATTCGTACCCATATAATCCGGCAGATCTTTTTGGCGCTTGTTAGAACACGGAAACAGAAAATTCTCTGACTTATGCTTCTTAATTACCTCCAATAAATCCAACGCAGTTTTAGTTCCGGTAAAAACTTTTCGCTTACGTATCACTATATACTTTTGAAGATAATTGGCCGTTTGCTCCGTGATACAAAAATATTTCATATCCGTTGGAGTTTCAATTTTCGCCTCCTTACATATTCTAAAGAAATGGTCTATCGCATTCCGACTCGTAAAAATAATAGCCGTATGCTCCAAAATGTTAATCTTTTGCTTCCTAAATTCTTTATATGCAATTCCCTTCACTTCAATAAATGACCTAAAATCCACCTTGATATTGTATTTCTTTTCAATATCAAAATATGGAGATTTGGCATCCGTGGGCGCAGCTTGAGTAACCAAAATACTTTTGATTTTCTTCAACCTTTTGGGATCTGGTTGTATCACATTTAATTCACTCATACAATTTCAATCTATTGTTGGAATTCATTTTGAGGTAAAATTCAAAACGAATGCAAATATACGATTAAATTTCTCAAATTTCATCCATGTGAATTACATGAATTCCGGAAAAATCAATTCTCTTATCCCAAATAATAATACCTGACCTTCAATAATAGCTAAATACGCAATGAGCGAAAGTGGGTTGAATTTGAAATGCTTTTTAAAAATGATAAAAAAGTAAATTGCTCGGAAAAGGAAGTACATATCAACTGCCGTTCTAATCCAATTTAGATGATTGATAAAAATGGGTCCCATGTAGACCGAGTAAATTAATATGAAAAAAATCAGTAAGGTGAAAAACTGAATGTTGGTTTGTATCGATTTAAAGAAATGGATACTGGCCAAATTGTCCAACTTAAATAAAGAGCAAAACATTTGGTACATAAAAAAGCGCAACCCAAATAAAATGAATGCCACGATTGTCTTAGATCCTATAAATAAAAAAGCCTCACTGAAATTGTCTGTCACAGAACTTCCAAAAGCAAAAGTTTGATTTAATGTATGTAACAAGCCATTAAAATAGGCTAAATAAGCGGTAACTAAACTTAATATAAAAATGACAAATAAGTTGGGAAATGCGAAAGGCATTTTTGCAATGACCACATCCTTGATTTCCAAACTTAGCCAATCGGAATACCTGAAATACGAATGAAAATACTTGGGGAAAAACGAATACAAAAAACCTAGCAGGGTTAACAAACTTAACATGGCAAAGGCAAAGAAGTTGCTGATGCCTGAGCCCTCACGCATCTTCATTCCGAGGAAATTCGAGGTTGATATTTTCCCCTTTTCTACATCCTGTTCAATGAAAACTTTCTGCGGAAGTCCATTTAACTCATCCCCATAAAATGTTAAAACGAGTTGAACTGCTAAGGGCTGCTTTAAGCCTAGGCTATCTAAATTCATTCGAATCAACGCCCCTTGTGCTATTTTACGACTAAATACTCCATTGATAAATAAGGTG
>CANIYB010000303.1 GCA_947471105.1 Cytophagaceae bacterium | reverse complement strand
CCTTTTATTTCCAACTCGGTCAGCATAATTTGTTGGACCGCCGTAAAATCCCAAGACTCACCAGGTGTCGTTTGATAATGCCATTTCAATTTTCCTGTTTCTGCGTGAATAGCCAAAATAGATGAAAGGTAAAGATTATCTCCGCCACCAGGACTTCTAATTTCTCGATTCCAAGGGGACCCATTTCCAGTACCTACATAAATCAATTTAAGTTTAGGGTCATAAGCAAAAGCATCCCAAGCCGTTCCGCCTCCGCCGTATTTCCACCATTCCCCTTTCCAAGTTTTGGCTGCGACTTCCATTTCAGGATGTTCAAAACCTTTCGCTGGATTTCCTGGAACCGTATAGAAACGCCAAATTTTCTTGCCTGTCATCGCATCATAAGCCGTCACATACCCTCTAACCCCATATTCAGCCCCACTATTTCCGATCAACACTTTGCCATCCATCACCCTAGGCGCACCGGTAATGGTATACGACCGATCATGCGATACAGATAAAACTTCCCACTTCTTTTTTCCTGTCGATGCATTAATGGAAACTAAGCGTCCATCCAAAGTACCCACAAAAATATTTCCTTTATACATGGCCACACCCCGATTTACGACATCACAACAAGCTTTTTCGCCAAATTCTTTAGGCACCTGTGGATCGTAAGTCCATAATAATTTGCCATTTCGAGTATTGATCGCATACACCACACTCCAAGGCCCACTCAAAAACATGATTCCATCCACAACCAATGGAGTAGCTTCTATCCCCCTTTTTGTACCTAAGTTCAAACTCCACGCTAGTCCTAATTGGCCCACGTTTTCCTTAGTAATTTGGCCCAAAGGACTGTAACGCTCCTCCCCATAATTTCGACCGTAGGTAAGCCAATCACCTGAATTATCTTCGATCGTAGCAATTTGTTTATCCTGAACGGCACCCACCACTTTGGCAATGTGCAAGGGACTTCCTGGTTTAGATTTTTCAATAAAAGCGATGCTTGCTAGAACTAGAATAATGGCAGAAAAATAAAGTAAACGTTTTTTCATTTTTGTATATTTTTTTAGAGTTTATGGTAAATAGTTATTTTCAAATAGATTAATTAAACCTAATATGGCTAGATTTTATAGCCATTCAAATATGAGTATCTAATTTATACTAAAATAATAGTTATCCTTGGAAAATAAAAAATTCACCCATTAAAAATTGATTAAATCACTCGTTTGAATTCAATTGTAAATCGCAAATAAGAGATTCTTAAATTTTAAGGGAATATTAGGCAACCGGATAGTTCGAGAATAAAAATCCTCATTTAAAATGAATTTTTAATCCACTTTTTCAATTTCAACACTGAATGGCAAGATCATTTTGCCCTTAATCAAATAGTAGGGAATCAATTCACCGGTTATTTTTGGAAGAGAAATATTTTTCATCTCTATCACATCCGTAATCTGATCATTCTTCATTTGATTGATGATCGTATTTGTTTCCAAATACATGTCTCCATGGGCAGCGATCGGTTTGATGAATTTAAACCTAAAATCATAGCGCCCTTTCAAGATATTGACATTCCATTTCCCAAATATGGCTTCTTGATCCCATAATCCACGGGAACCATCCGCATCATTTCGATTCAAGGTCAATGGGTTTTCCTTTTTTGACCCAATCGTAATTAGGGGGTGTTTTATCAAGTTTTCAGATAGAATTAATTCTTGGTAAATACGGTCTAATTCTGTTTTTAGCTTTCCAGCGATTTCTTTATTTCCCTTAACTACATTATGTATTTCTTCCGGATCATTTTTCAAATGGTACAATTCGAAATCTTCGATGGAAGCGTTGTAATTGGTTTGTCCGACTAATTTGTACCCCGACTTCTGTATGGCCATACTGTTGTAAAGTTCAGGATACTTTCTCGTCCAGTAACTAAACATGGCTCGATCTGACCAATCAACCTTTTGGCCTTTGATCAGAGGAACAAGGCTTTTGCCGTCAATTTTACGATCCTTAGGTAAATCTACATGACACAATTCCGAGAGCGTAGGCAACACATCAAAGTGAGCCGACATCGTTTCAATCACTTTACTTTCCTTCGTCAAGGCTGGATATTTCAAGAAGAAAGGAACACGTGTCCCGCCATGATACACCGACCCTTTTTTATCTCGCATACCCGCCGTAAAACGTAATTGTTGTGGGCCATTGTCCGTCATAAATATCACAATGGTATTTTCTTCAATTCCCAAATCAGTGATTTTCTGAAGCAATTTACCAATGTTATCATCTATGTTGCTGACCATGGCATATACCTTTCGAGCATCTTCTTTATCCTGTTCGCTCATTTTAAGGTGCATTGGATTTTTTCTTTCAAATTCAATGGACGGGTCTGTGTTTTTGTACATCTGATAATAAGAATCAGGTACTTGCAAAGGCGTATGAGGCGCATTAAATGAGAGGTAACAAAAGAATGGATTGCTTTTGTTTTTTTCAATAAACTGGATGGCATTCGCTGCGAAAATATCGGAACAATACCCCTTAAATGACTCCTTTTTCCCATTTTTCCAAAGGACCGGATTGAAATAACTACTATCTTTTTGGAAATAAGTCGTTACATCCCCTACTTGGCCCATCCCACCCGAAAGGTGCATTAAACTTTCATCAAATCCCTGGTCCATGGGCCGACTAGGAAAATTATCCCCCAAATGCCATTTCCCAAACAATCCAGTAGTATAACCTACCTGCTTTAAAATTTCCGCAATCGTAATTTCATTCGAGGCCATAATGGCTCCCCCATTATAGGTACCTCGTATGCCGGTTCGCAATGAGTAGCGACCAGTCATTAAACTTGACCGAGTAGGAGCACAAACGGGTGAAACATGGAAATCGTTAAATCGTAAACTCTGTTTGGCAAAGCGGTCAATGACCGGCGTCTTGATGATTGAATTCCCGTTAATTCCCAGGTCGCCATATCCCTGATCATCGGTGATAATTAAAATGACGTTGGGATGTTTATTTTTTTGGGCCATACTACCCAAGGAAACTCCGCAGGCAAGTATCATCAAAAGGAATTTACAAGGATTCATCAGCATGGTTTAGGTCGTCAATAAAAAGGATTTTTCGCAATGGCTTAATCGAATATAGCAATTAATTCATTTTAAATAAAACAATGATCTTAAATATAGAACAATAGATCGTACTGGACAAGGGCCTGATTTACACCCGACTATATCATGTAAATACGTGAAAAATCCGATTGAAATTTATGGGTAGATGAATCGGTATACACCGATTTTGGAATCCTTTACTATTTCAAATAGGG
>CANIYB010000302.1 GCA_947471105.1 Cytophagaceae bacterium | reverse complement strand
ACGGTATTTATTCGCCTATCATGGTGATGAACCCACAAATAGAAGAATTTGCCAAACTCATAGAATATTCGCTTGAGCCAGAAATATTCAATTTCGAATTACTAAAAGCAATAGATGAATATTGCCTTATAAATGAACAAAATATTAAAATCCATATCAAATTAGATACGGGAATGAAAAGATTAGGTTTTGAAAGCCATGAAATAGACCTATTGGCTAATTATTTAGCTCAAACGCCACAATTATGGGTTGTCAGTATTATGAGCCATCTAGTAGCCTCAGAAAATCTAACCCATGATATATTCACTAAAAACCAAATCAGCGAATTCAAAAGAATGTCGGCTATTTTAACACATAAACTGAGCTACACACCATTATTGCACATAGCAAATTCAGCCGCTATTGAGAATTATCCAGAAGCTAAATTGGATATGGTCAGATTAGGAATCAGTTTATATGGAATAACTCAGAACAAAAAAGAAATTAAAAAAATTGAAAATGTACTAACGCTCAAAACATACATCTCTCAAATAAAAACAGTTGAAGAAAATGAGACAGTAGGATATGGCAGAAAAGGTAAATTAAACCAAAAAAGTACCATCGCAACATTGGCCATAGGCTATGCAGATGGATACCCAAGATCTCTTGGAATGGGCAAAGGAATGTTTGAAATTAATGGAGAATTATGCCCTACGATTGGAGCTGTATGTATGGACATGACGATGGTCGATATAAGTCATTTAAAGGAGGTGAAGACAGGAGATGTCGCTTTAGCCTTTGGCGGTAAAATACAATTATCTAAAATAGCAAAAAATGCAAAAACAATCCCATATGAAATTATGACTAATATCAGTAGTCGGGTTAAAAGAGTATATGTGAAAAATTAGAATAAGATTACGCAACATTTAATCCCAATGAATATCTAAAGTTTAAATCAATTTTTACAATAAAATCCTTAGATTAATTTCTAAGGATTTTTTTTTGTTTAAAAGTTTAAATACCAAAAACGCATAATAGTATTTAAATCAACTAATGAAAATCAGTTTCTACGTATAATTAATCACACTTATTAATTAGCATATTGACTAATGAATAATTAGTTGATTGGCTTATTAATTAGTTGTTCTGATAAATATAATTATCATAAATGCTAATTAATATATGGCATGATTTTAAACAAGTCATAATGAAGCCTAATGAAAGTATTTGGAATTAAAAAAAGAAATACCTAAATTAGCTAAATAAGTAATAATAATGAGCGTAGAAGACATTGCTAAAGCTTTAGGGGACGAATCAAGAAGAAAAATAGTAGAACTTTTGCAGTCGGGAGAATTACCTGCCACAGCTATTTTCGAACAATTTTCTTTTGCCGCACCCACAATATCAAGGCATCTTTCTGTCTTAAAGGAAGCTGGAATTGTTAGAACTCGTAGAAATGGGGTTTTTATTTATTACTCGATTGAAAAAGAAACCTTGCAAATTTTATCCAACTGGCTCTCCCCTTTTTTACCAGAATCAATAGAAAAAATAAAATCGACACCAAAAGAAAGGTCGAGTCCTATAAAGAAAAAAGAATTTGAAAATCCATTTGATAAATTTCAAAGTGAATTTTAAATATTAAAATAATTATATTTCCATGAAACGATTTGTGATCATTATAAGGGGCCCAATACAAGGAATTTCAGGCGAAAATAGCATGGCTAACGAGGAGGAATTAGAAGTAATTAGGACTTGGTTAAGAGACCTTAAAACGAAATATTCCGACATGCTTTATCAGAAATTTACGGGTCCTCAAAGTTACTTTTCAAAGAGTGGAAAAATTGAAAATAAAATAATTCAACAAATTGACGGAGGCGAGATTTCTCAAATTGTCACTTTGATTTTACCATCAATAGATGTGGCAACTGAAATTGCAATGAGTTTTCCTTTTCCCAACTCCTTTTTTACTATTGAGCTTAGAGAAATGAGTTAATCGCATAAAAAAAATACCCTAAATCGATTTATAGGGCATTTTTTATTATTATTTACGAGAATCGAATATTTTTCAAAAAAAATTATTTGATTTCCCCTACCATATTCTCAGGCTTAACCCATGCATCAAACTCTTCTGCAGTAACATAACCTAAAGAAATAGCCGTTTCTTTAAGCGTAGAGCCATTTTTATGTGCCGTTTGCGCTATTTCTGCTGCCTTATAATATCCAATTTTAGTATTTAATGCAGTAACAAGCATTAATGAGTTATTAACGTGCTTAAGGATGTTTTCGTGTAGCGGCTCTATGCCTACCGCACATTTGTCATTGAATGCCACACATACATCTCCTATCAATCTGGCTGAATGCAGAAAGTTATAGATCATTACCGGCTTAAATACATTTAGCTCGAAGTGACCATTGGATCCACCGATGCCAATCGTCACATCATTGCCCATAACCTGAGCCGCGACCATCGTCATTGCCTCACATTGTGTCGGGTTAACCTTCCCAGGCATGATGGATGATCCTGGTTCATTATCAGGAATATATATCTCGCCTATGCCCGAGCGAGGCCCTGATGACAACATACGAATATCATTTCCAATCTTCATTAGACTCACTGCCACTGTTTTCAACGCACCGTGAGCCTCTACGATTGCATCATGAGCAGCTAAAGCTTCAAACTTATTCTCAGCCGTTGTGAAGGGTAAACCAGTTAAATTTGCAATATGGCTAGCCACATTCTCAGAATATCCCTTAGGGGTATTAATCCCAGTACCTACAGCAGTTCCCCCTAAAGCCAACTCAGATAAATGGGCTAAAGTGTTATTAATTGCTCTTAATCCATGGTTCAATTGTGATACATATCCTGAAAATTCTTGACCCAAAGTCAAAGGAGTCGCATCCATAAAATGCGTACGGCCTATTTTTACTACATTTTTAAATGATTTGGCCTTAGCATCTAACGTATCCCTCAGTTTTGTTATGCCTGGAATAGTAACTTCCATTAGTGTTTGATAGGCAGCAATATGCATGGCCGTTGGAAACGTATCATTAGAAGACTGAGATTTATTTACATCATCATTGGGGTGAACAAATTTTTGCTCATCCAACAAATTACCCCCTTGCAATACATGAGCACGATAGGCAATGACCTCATTACAGTTCATATTAGATTGAGTACCAGACCCAGTTTGCCACACAACTAAAGGAAATTGATCCGCCCATTGACCCGATAAAATTTCATCACAAACAGCTGAAATTAAATTTTTCTTTCCCTCTTCTAGAACGCCAGCCTCAAAATTTGTGATAGCCGCAGCCTTTTTTAGATATGCAAAGGCCCGAATAATT
>CANIYB010000301.1 GCA_947471105.1 Cytophagaceae bacterium | reverse complement strand
CGCATTTGCCACTTCAAAATCATTTATTTTAGATGCGTCAAGAATCAATTTGCCAAGTGGTAAAAAATCCATGGCGGTTTCGGTTTATCCCGTGGAGTCAAATGGGCAAAATGCCTGGGGACGCTCGACGGAATATGTGAAAGCGTCGATTGAATATTATTCAAATTGGCTTTACGAATATACCTATCCGGTAGCGACGAATGTGGCGGGTATCGTTTCGGGTATGGAATATCCTGGGATTATCTTTTGTGGCTACCGTGATCAAACGCGTGCGCTGATGGGAGTTACAGATCATGAGTTTGGGCACAACTGGTTTCCGATGATTGTAGGTTCGAATGAGCGTAAGTTTCCTTGGATGGATGAAGGTTTCAATACATTCATCAATTTTTATTCCATGGACGCCTTTAATAAAGGAGAGTTTAAAAGTCAAAAAATGGATATGCATCAAATAGCCCCTAGGATGTTTAGGGAATATGCGGACCCAATAATTTCTATTCCTGATGTCATTCAGCCCATGAATTTAGGCTGGGAAGCCTATAATAAACCAGGCATAGGCCTTCGGATTTTACGAGAAAATATTTTAGGGGCGGATCGCTTTGATTATGCGTTTAAGAATTATATCAAGCACTGGGCTTTTAAACATCCAACTCCACTCGACTTTTTTAAAGCGATGGAAGATGGAGCCGGTGAGGATTTGGGCTGGTTCTGGAAATCCTGGTTTTACGAATTATGGCGTCTGGATCAATCGGTGAAGGATGTGGATTACATCGAGCAGGACCCAGCAAAAGGGGCCTTAATTACCATTGAAAACATGGAAAAGATGGCGATGCCAGCCGTGGTGGATGTGGAATTAGTTAGTGGAGCCAAGGAACGATTTACTTTTCCAGTGGAAATATGGCAAAGAGGAAGTTCTTGGACCTTTAGAACATCCACAAATATTCCGATCAAGTCGGTGACCATCGATCCCGACCATGTCTTCCCAGATATCAATAGTAAAAATGATGTTTGGAGGCCTACGATTTTTAGAGCACCTAGAGGAAATTAGCCAACCATAATTTTTTTAGTTCTTTATTAAAATAATTTTTTTTACCGACGTAGCCATATATTTATGAGCTACGTCGGTTTTTTTTTAATCATTTTTTAATAGAAATTTAATAGCATTATTTAATGTTTAATTACCACTTTGTCGGGTAATTTGTAGGATTATTCAAATATATACTCAAGTCCTCGAACCCTTCAAAAAAGCCCTCTAGTTTACTTTAAACGCATTTTTTTGTGAAAAAAAGTTTTTTTTTAAAAAAAGCCTACATATCTTCACCAACTTAAAGTCGATGAATGTAACCATTGAGTCGATTAAACTTTTAAAAAACCATTTTATGAAATCAAACTTTTACCGTAGCAAGTTACTGTACTTGCTGGCCTTTCTGCTCTCCAGTTCATGGGTGGCATTTGGCCAAAATCAAACTATTACAGGTAAAGTGACCGATGAAAAAGGCGAGGCCTTGATCGGAGTTAACATCATCGTTAAGGAGACCAATAAGGGAACCACGACGAATGCGGATGGAAAGTATAGTCTTTCTGTACCTGGTAGTTCTAGTAAAATCATTTATACTTTCGTGAGTTATGAAAGTAAAGAAGTAACCGTAGGTAATCAAAGCATTATCAACGTGTCCCTTAATCCAGATGCAAAAAGCCTTTCTGAGGTTGTTGTCGTGGGTTATGGTGTTCAGAAAAAAGCTACGATTTCAGGATCTGTTGTTGCCGTAAAGGGAACTGACCTTCAGAAATCGCCAAGCGTTAACTTAAGTAACTCACTTGCAGGTCGTATGGCCGGAGTTGTTGCAGTTAACCGTTCTGGAGAGCCTGGTTATGATGGTTCATCTATTCGTATTCGTGGTGCAAACACGTTGAATAACAATGATGCCTTAATCGTAATCGACGGTATTCCAAATCGTGCAGGTGGATTAGATCGTATTAATCCGGCAGACATTGAGACGATCTCCGTTTTGAAAGATGCCTCAGCAGCTATTTATGGAGCTCGTGCAGCGAATGGAGTAATTTTGATCACAACGAAGAAAGGAAAATCAGGAAAGCCTGAGTTATCTTATTCATTCAATCAAGGTTTTTCTCAGCCAACCGTAATTCCTAAATTAGCCAATGCAGCACAATATGCGGGTATGTTGAACGATTTAGATATTTATGGCTTACCTACTAGTGAGTGGGCTGCTGCGACAGCTGCTTACAAAGCTACGGGTGTATACAACGGTCGTAAAGCACCTTATTCACCTACTGATATGCAATTATACAAAGATGGAACAGATCCATGGTTGCATCCAGACACAGATTGGTATGGCGCTACGTTGAAAGCATGGTCTCCACAAACGAAGCATAATGTACAAATGAGTGGAGGTAGTGATAACGTTAAGTATTTAGCTTCATTAGGCTATCAAAATCAAGATGCATATTATAAAAATTCTGCGACAGGTTATGATCAGTATGATTTACGTTTAAACTTAGATGCTAAGATTAACGAAAACGTTAATTTATCTATTGGATTAATGGGTCGTGAGGAGCAACGTAGATTTCCTACGAAAGCGGCAGGTGCAATTTTCCGTATGCAAATGCGTGGAAAACCAAACCAACCAGCTTTTTGGCCAAATGGTCTTCCAGGTCCAGATATTGAGAATGGAGAAAACCCGGTGGTTATTACAACGAACCAAACTGGATATGAAACGGATAAGCAAAGTTATTTCCAAACAAATGGACAGTTAGACGTTAAAATTCCTTGGGTTCAAGGTTTGAAATTTACAGGAACAGCTGCGATAGATAAGCGTTTCCGTGCACAAAAGCGTTGGGAGACACCTTGGACATTGTACGAAAAAGGTACTGGTTTTGAAGCGGATGGAAAGACGCCAACGTTGGTGGCCAGTAAGCGTGGACCTGCTGAGCCTCGTTTAACTTTAAGTGATGAGAATCAATTAAACGTTTTATTAGGAGCAATTGTTACTTATGAGCGTAAGTTTGGTGATCATAACGTTACTGTTTTGGCAGGATCAAATCGTGAAACAATTGTTGGAGATAACTTTAATGCCTATCGCCGATTCTTTATTTCACCAGCCCTAGATCAATTATTTGCAGGGGGTGATTTGGAGAAAACAAATACAGGTGGAGCTTATGAGCGTGCGCGTTTGAATTACTTTGGTCGTGCCGCGTATAACTTCAAAGAAAAGTATTTAGCTGAATTCTTATGGCGTTATGATGGATCTGATATTTTCCCTGAGGCTACTCGTTATGGTTTTTTCCCAGGCGGTATGTTAGGCTGGGTGATG
>CANIYB010000300.1 GCA_947471105.1 Cytophagaceae bacterium | reverse complement strand
TCAATAAGTGAATGAATAAATCGCCGGCCACACCCGTTCCCACTTCTTTAAATGCTCTCCACCAGAAGAATTTCTTGGCGTCAAATTCCATTTTGCCTGTTGCTTCTACGAAGCGATCCCAGTCGGTCGACATGGCACTTGCATCTTTGGGTATGGTATATTCCCAAGCGCCGATGGAGCTTTGTCGGTCATACACGGCATTCACCATGTTTAATTTACCTATTTCTCCGGCGGCCAATAATTCTTTTGCTTTGGCTAGGCCAAGGCTACTGACACGCTGGGAACCTACTTGCAATATTTTATTTGAATTTTTTTGCGCCTGAATGACTTTATATCCTTCGTCTATTTTATAGACCATGGGCTTTTCCACATAAACGTGTTTTCCTTTGGCCAACGCATCCAAGGTAATTCGGCAATGCCAAACATCCGTGGTCGCGATGATCACCGCGTCGATGTCCGCACGGTCTAATAATTCCTTATAATTTCGGGTGGTGTAAAGGTCTTTGCCATATAATTCTTTGGCGTTTTCAATGCGTCCTGTATACAGATCACAAATACCGGCTAATTCAACGCCCGGAACTTTCAGAGCGGTCGCTAAATCGAAATGTCCTTGAACCCCAAAACCGATGACTCCTAATCTAATTTTTTCGCCTACGGAAACGCGCTTTTCATACAGCATAATTCGCTCCTCGGATTTTTGTTGGGCTGCTAAGGAAGACAATGGGAAGGCGGCGCTTGCTACGCCGATGGCTCCTATTTGTTGCAAAAACTTTTTGCGTGATGAATGATTTTCTTTCATAAGTTTAGATTTGAAAGCCAATTTAATATAAAATTTCTAGAGACCATTCATTTAGGCTTATAAAGGTGCTATTAAACTTCCCTTAATAGTTCGTTCCCTATTATTAAATAGTGTCAATAGAAAACAGGGTGCCAAAGGTAATTTTTACTACATTAGACTTTTATAAAAATCTCAAGACTCATGAAAGTAGACTTCATCCACAAAATTCAACACATCGGTATTCCCGCACATGATTTAGAAATATCCATTCCGTTCTATGAGCGCCTTGGATTTGAGAATGTGATGGAATCACCCTTTGAATTTGACGGCGGATATGGCACCTGCGTGATGATGAAAAATCATGAGGTGATCGTCGAATTATACCAAATGCCTGAGAAACAATTAGCGGAAATTAAGCAAAGAAAAAATGGGCATGTCGACCATTTTGCCATTGACGTTTCTGATGTAGATGTGGCTTTTGATGCCTTGAAAAAAGCGGGCTTTGAAATATTAGAAGCCACGCCCACCTACTTGCCATTTTGGAAAAATGGAACTCGATTTTTTAATGTAAAAGGTCCGTCAGGGGAGACCATTGAATTCAATCAAATTCTGTAAAAAAAATGCATGCTTATTCTAGGCATGCATTTTTTTTTACGAGATCAATGAAATTTATTTCGCTGGGATTAGCAACTCAATGTTTTCCCAGGCAAATGAAATGCCTTTTGCTACCACTTTATATTCCAAAGCTTCTTTAAAATCTGATTTTTTAGGTTTTGCTTTTATCGTAACCACATCTTTTTCAGCGTTGCGAGTGGTCTCGCCACCACGCTTAATGCCCCACTGGCCTACTTCTGAATTGATAATTACTTGCCACTCGCCTTCACTTGGAATCATGTAAATGGAGTATTTGCCTTTGGGTAAATTATTTCCGCCAACAGAAATATCCGCATCTGTTTCGATGCTTGTGGCCGTGTTAGCACCTGCGCGCCAAACTTTATCCATGGGAACTAATTCGCCCCAAATTTTTCTTCCTTTCACAGAAGGGCTACTGTACACAAGGGTAACATTTGCTTTGCCGATTAAACCTGTAACGGTCATTTTGGGACTTGCCGGCGCTTGGCCTTGGGCAAAAGATAATTGGGCCGTCATCATAAACAGACCTGCCATGAATAAGGATTTGATTGTTTTCATTTTTAATTTACGTTTAGGTATAAATGAGTTTTTGTAAAAATGCAATGTGGGCCAAATTTAAAGAATTATTATTTGTTCCGTTTGAATTTATTTTCATTTATTTCTACTCCATGATCTGATGGCAAGCGAGCCCGCTTATAAAATATATTTTTTAATCCTACGACTATAATCAGTAGAATTGATTCCATTTTATCTTTTTGATAAAAACCCCATCATGAACTCCAACCATACAAAAAACGTATTCCTATTTGGCTTGTTGACTCTTTTAAGCGCCCTACCCACCCTCGCACAAAAACAACCTAATTTAGGAAGTAGAAGTGTGGAAACATTGCGAATCGCCGGATTGCAATTCAAAGACTTAAATAAAAATAAAAAATTAGATGCCTATGAAGATTGGCGTTTGCCTGTGGATGCTAGGGTAAAGGATTTGGTATCCCAAATGAACCTGGAGGAAAAAGTGGGATTCATGCTGATCAGTACGACCCGAATGGGCGGCGATCAGGTTTTTGGAGCTGGGGTTCAGCCTGGGGGGCCACAAAAGCCGATTACCGAAGGCTTCAACGAAGATGATTTGGTACAGAGTACCAATATGTTTACGCGCAAACCTTTGTCGAGTCCTAATTTATCTGCGGCCGGAACCACGAAAGCCATCACAAAACTTCAATTAAGGCATTTCATTTTACGTGCAAATCCATCTCCAGATATTTTAGCCAAATGGTCGAATAATTTACAGGCTCTTTGTGAAACAAGCCGGTTAGGAATTCCGGCAATTGTCGCATCCAATCCAAGAAACCATGTAACCACGGATGCGTCCGTTGGCCTAAGTGTGGGAGTTACTGCATTTTCAAAATGGCCGGGCGAATTAGGTTTAGCGGCGATGCGCGATTTTACATTGACGCGTAAATTTGCTGAAATCGCTTCCCAAGAATGGAGGGCCGTTGGTTTGCGAAAGGGCTACATGTACATGGCTGATTTGGCCACGGAACCTCGCTGGCAAAGAGTCGAAGGCACCTTCGGCGAAGATGCTGATTTAACATCCAATATGATTACTCAAATCGTTTTAGGTTTCCAAGGAAAAAAATTATCCAATACATCAGTCGCCATGACGACCAAACATTTTCCTGGGGGCGGGCCGCAAGTGGAAGGACAGGATTCGCATTTCGACTGGGGGAAATTTGCTCATTACCCGGGGGGTATGTTTGATTTTCATTTAAAACCATTTAAGGCGGCCATTGCCGCGGGTACTTCGGCCATCATGCCATACTATTCTGCTCCCAAAGGAAAGGAGTTTGAGGAGGTTGGCTTCTCGTTCAATAAGGCGATGATTGGTGATTTATTGCAAGATAAATTAGGCTTCCATGGCATCAT
>CANIYB010000299.1 GCA_947471105.1 Cytophagaceae bacterium | reverse complement strand
TCAACGATAAAAAAATTGATGCACTAATGATTTCTACGCCTGACCATTGGCATATTCCCATGGGATTAATGGCGGCAAAAGCTAAAAAACATTTTGCGATAGAAAAACCTTTAAGTTTGAGTGTTGAGCAAGGTAGGCAGTTGGCCGATGCGGTTAAAAAATACGGTGTGATTGCTCGGACTGATAGCGAATTTCGATCGGTTCGCAACCAAAATATGGCTGTCGAATTAGTTCGAAATGGACATTTAGGGGATTTAAAGCGCATCGAGATTACATTTCCATCTGACCCTACACCCGTGGTAACACAAGCAGATATGCCCGTTCCTAATGGATTAAATTATGATATGTGGCTAGGTCCCGCACCCTTTGTGCCGTATACGCAGATGCGGGTGCATGACCTAAATCAAATCAATAAACGGCCCAATTGGATGCGAATTGATACCTATGCCCAAGGAATGATTTCCAATTGGGGTGCGCATTATTTTGATATGGCGCAGTGGGCCAATAATAGTGAGAATTCAGGACCTGTTGAGTTGCAAGGCAGCGGCGTTTTCCCAAAAAGTCTTTGGAATACGATGATCAACTTTAAAGTCTGGTATAAATATGCCAATGGGGTTGAAATGACTTGCGAACAATCACCTACTAGTACGCCTTCAATTACGTATTTTGGTTCAAAGGAATGGGTGAAAATAGATGGCTATCCAGGTACAGCCACGAGCAGTAATCCTGCCTTATTGGATCTTAAACCTAAATCAGGTGAAATGGATCTAACAGGTGTTTTGTGGGATAAAAATGATTTTATTCAAGGAGTTCGCACGAATCAACAAACACTTATACCCATTGAAGTCGGTCATCGGGGCATTACGATTTCTCAAATCGGTTTAATCGCTTGCCAAATCGGAGAAAAACTAAAATGGCAACCAGAAAAAGAGCTTTTTGATGGAAATAATGCGGCAAATGCGCTTTTAGCAGCACCCATGTTGAGAGATAAATGGTTGTAGGGATCATCGACTGGTCGAAATAGACATAAAAAATTTATGATTTTAAATGATAGATCCTTGTAAAAAGTCAAATGTATAAATCACAATAAACCATGCGTAACTACATTTTATTGATTTTGATTTGTTCGAATAGTCTTTTAGCCCAAAAAGTGAAAAATGAGTTTTTCGCTTTGCACAATATTATCAGAGGCGATAGCACCTATAACACTTTTGACAAGCAAGTTGAATTAGTGAAAAATGCGGGTTTTGATGGCATTGAAATCAATCAAATTGAAAGTTTTGATGGCATGAAAACAGCTCTTGACAAATACGAATTCAAGGGGTCCTATTTTTATATAAAACTGCAATTGGGCGAGCCGATGGATAATCGAATTGAAAAGGCAATTAATTCGTTGAAAGGCACAAATACCATTATTGCTCCTTACATTTTGGCGGATACCAAACGGTTTAAAGCGAATTCACCTGAGGGTGATTCAGAGGCCATTCGCCTTTTGCAGATCATTTCAGTTTGGTCAAAAAAGGCTGGATTGCAGGTAGCCATTTATCCACATTTTAGTTTTTATGTAGAACGTACGGATCATGCCTTACAATTGGCCCAAAAAATAAATCGCAAAAATGTGGGATTATCATTTAACCTGTGTCATTGGCTCGCAACCACTAATTTGACTGAACGCACTCAATTAAAAAGTCATTTGAAGGAAATAAACCCTTACTTAAAAATGATGACAATTTCCGGAGCTTATGACATCATTTCTCAGAAAAAATCCATATTTGACGATTACATATTACCTCTGGGTACAGGCAGCTTTGACACCTATGATCTATTGAAATACATGGTCAAAACAATCAAATATAAAAACCCAATTGGCATACAGTGTTACAACATTAAAGGAAATAAACCTCAGCTGATTAAAAATACCATGTCGGTTTGGAATGGTTATAAAACACGATTGGAAAATGAAAATAAATGATAAATAGCCAACCATCGCTTGATCGAAAGCCTACGATGATTCGTTGGTGGATATGTGCACTATTGTTTTTTGCCACGACGATCAATTATATTGACCGACAGGTATTTGCTATTTTGGCACCCCAACTACAAACTGAAATTGGTTGGACAGAAATAGAATACGGATACATCGTGACGGCTTTTCAATTATCTTATGCGATTGGGTTATTGATGGTGGGCAAATTGATTGATTTTTTGGGGGCGAAAAAAGGATTCATTCTTTCCATTACCGTGTGGTCTTTGGCAGCGATAGCACATGCATTAGCGCGTACTCCTGTAGGATTTGGGCTGGCAAGATTAGCTCTAGGGATTGGTGAATCGGGCAATTTCCCAGCAGCCATCAAAACCATTTCCGAGTGGTTTCCTCGTAAGGAAAGGGCTTTGGCAACAGGTATTTTCAATTCGGGCTCGAACATTGGTGCGATTGTTGCCCCTTTGCTTGTACCTATTATTGCACTCAACTTTGGTTGGCAAGCTGCTTTTATTCTTACGGGTTTTTTAGGTTTTATTTGGTTGTTTTTCTGGCTAAGATTAATGCGCAGACCAGAAGAACACCCCAGAATTAATGCGGCTGAATTGGATTTGATTAAAGCAGATACGGAGGAGAATCTTGAAAAACCAACATCCATTTGGAAAATCATCCGTACCAGAAAAGTATGGGCAATAGCCATCGGAAAGTTCTTGACTGACCCAATTTGGTGGTTTTTTCTCTACTGGCTTCCCAAATTTCTTAATAGCACTTATGGGTTAAAATTGGATAAAATAGGCTTGCCACTCATTGTCGCTTATTTGATTGCCGATGTGGGGAGCATTGGAGGCGGTTGGCTTTCGTCCCATTTTCTAAAAATGGGTTGGAGTATAAACGCGGCTCGCAAAACCACTTTGCTCATTTGTGCAATTCTTGTAATACCCATTTATTGGGCTTCGGGCATTGATGACTTATGGCCAGCGGTTATATTAATTGGCCTAGGCATGGCGGCGCATACGGGTTGGTCTGCCAACATGTACACGTTGGCAACCGACTTTTTCCCAAAAAAAGATATGGGAACGGTCGTTGGATTTATTGGAATGGCAGGTGCTGTGGGCGGGATGCTGATGGCATCAGCCACGGGACATTTGCTTGAAGCCACGGGTAGTTATCAAATCCTTTTCGTCATTGCCGCGTCTATGTACGGGATAGCGTTGGTCATTATTCATTTATTAGTACCCAATATTGATGCGGTAAAATCTTAAAAAAACAGATCATGAAATTTACAAAAGAACATCTTGAGGCCTATCACCGCGATGGATATGTGGTAGTTCGTAATTTCTTTACAAAAGAGGAGGTCG
>CANIYB010000298.1 GCA_947471105.1 Cytophagaceae bacterium | reverse complement strand
TGTGTCTACCCAAAATATGTCGGACGGACAATTTTATAAAATCCAATTAGAAAATTTGAATTCATATTCTGATTTTTCATTCAAAGCGGGGTTGGCATATCGTAAATCATTAAAAAATGATCTTTTTGTGAACATCGGTGCAACCATGGATTTGACCTCAAAAATGAATGCGACTCAGCTGAACAGGTTCGCTATCATGGATTTATCAGGCATGAATATGATCAATGCAGATACGCTTAGAAATACGTATAATTTCACTCAAAATCTGCCTGTCACTACCCGTTTGGGTGTAAGTTTAGAGAAAATTGCAGCTTGGATGGTGGGTATTGACTATTCTCAAACGGATTGGTCTAAAGTAGACAACAATTTAGGTAGATCTAGTAAGCCACTTCCTGTAAGTACAAAATGGTCTATCGGTGGTGAATTTACACCTGATTTTACATCTGTGTCCAATTATTTTAAGCGGACCACCTATCGTTTTGGTTTATCTTATGCCAAAACCCCTTATGATTTTTCAGCCAACGGCAATTATGCCGTCGACAAAAATTTGAGTTTTGGAATAGCATTTCCATTGAGAAACTTGTCTTATTTTAATGTTTCATACCAAGTTGGCAAACGTGGAGTTTTAGCTGACAATGGAATGGAGGAACAATATCATCGCATTACCATCGGCTTAACCTTAAGTGATCTTTGGTTCCAAAAGCAAAAAATTAATTAATTTCCTCGCTCATGCGCAATTCGAGAAACCTCTTTTTGCTGCTCTTGCCTTTTCTTTTCTTGGCTTGCCATGAACGCGAAGTAAAAAGCTCCGCTACATATAAAGGTCCTAAATCTCAATTGACAGGTATAGACATGGTTTATTCTGACTCTGCGCGCTCAGTTTTACGCATGGTATCAGAAAAACAAATCACCACAGACGCTGAAGACAGAATTTATCCAAAGGAAATGAAGCTTTGGTTTTATGATAAATTGGGAAATATTACCTCGCAAATCAGAGGAGATTCAGCTCATTTTTTCCGACAAACCAACTCATACAAATTAATGGGGCATGTCGAAATCTTTAATATTCAAAAAGGGGAAACCTTAAAAACCGATGAGTTTACTTGGTTACCGGAACAAAAAAGAGTCTTCACCGAAAAACCTGTATCCATTCATACCAGTAAAGAAATTGTGCACGGGGTTGGATTAGATGCCGCTCAAGATTTTTCCACTTACTCGTTAAGAAAAGTAACTAATTCCGTTTTGACCGTGGACGGTCTACCGACCCAATAGTTTTCAAACCAAGTTTTATGGATTAGATAACGTAGAGGTCAGCGACCTAAGGGCAATTTTTTAACGCAAAACGAGCGCTATCCAAACTGAAAATCGTTTTATTTGGCGACCATTTCTCCCTCATATACGTCACGAGTTCTGCGATATCTAACGCTTGCAGTTTAGGATTCGCTGGCATAAAGGCATTAAATGGTTTTCCATTCACCTGTATAGAATCCTTTTGGCCATTTTTGATAATGCACGCCAAATCACTCATTTTTACGCGCTGCCAAAGATCGGTTTTAGCTAATGGGGGATATAAATCTTTTAATCCTGAACCATCCACTTGATGGCAATTGGCACAATTTGTCTGATATAAATTCATTCCCTCCACGACATATTGTTGGCGCGTAATCTCCTCCCTACTTTCACAGGAAATCCCTACTATCATAATGCCTAAAATGGCTAATTTGTTGATCATATTATTTTTTTCTTTTACTCTTTTAATAACAAGGTCATATCCTCAATTAGATGATTTACATCTTCCTCTTTTGTTCCATCATAAATGCCTCGTACATGTCGGTTTTGATCGACCAAAATGAAAGCTCCGCTGTGGACAAATCCACCCACTTCATTTGCATCTTCTTGAGCCGTAACCATATAGCTTTTTTCACCTAATCGGTAGATGTCAGATTTTTTACCTGTTAATAGGTTCCAACGCGGACTCGTGATATTGAGCTTTTTAGCATACTCTTTCAGTACGCGTACCCCATCATATTCGGGATCAATGGTATGTGACAAAATTCTTACTCGATCGTCTTCAGCAAATTTATCATAGATACGAAGCAATTGAGTTTTCATTTTAGGGCAAATCGTAGGGCAGGTGGTGAAAAAGAAATCGGCCACATAAATTTTTCCAGCCATATTTTTTTCGCTTATCCACAAAGAATCCTGATTCAAAAATTTAAAATCGGGGATTTTATGATAAAGTGTGTCACCCTGTTTTCCAATCTCTTTAGGCCCTAAAAAAGGAAGTTTTTTTTCCTGTTGGCACCCCAAAACGACTAAAAAAATAAAGACAATTTTACTTAACTGTATAAGTTTTTGCTGCATGTACACTGGAGTCCGTTGATTTCTCTAAATTCTTAAGCGCCTCTAATTGTTTTTTCAAATAGCTGATTTTAGTTAATGCATCCATTTTTCCTAGGCTATCGACCGAAAAATGATGCATCCAATCCATCATGGATTCATCGGCTTTATTTAATGAGGCAATTATTTTATGGACATTAACCGAATCCTTTCCGTTTGTTAAACTATCTAATCTGCTTTTAAGTTTTAAAACATCTTCTGTTTTGCCCATTAATTGATCATGCAATTGCATCACTTGATCATTTAATTCTTGGCTTAATTTTTCCTCTGCTTGGTTGCATGAGCTGAAGATGAATATTACAAATAGGATGCTGAGTAATTTTGTGTTCATGTTATTTTTGATTTTCAACGATTAACTTTCGAACATTTTCTTTTAAATCAATGTATCCTTTTTGTCCACCAATCATTTTGGCGATTTCTTCCACACGTTCTTCGCCGACCAACTTTTTTAATGCTGAAATCGTTTTTTCGCCGCTATGATTTTTATAAACATACCAATGATTTTGACCCGCTGCTGCGATTTGTGGAAGATGCGTTATGGCAATAATTTGATGTCCTTGACTCATTTGAGTTAGCATAGCGCCCATTTGGATGGCAATTTCTCCAGAAACACCTGTGTCGATTTCATCCAAAATTAAGGTAGGCATCGCTCTTTTTTTAGCGATCAAATGTTTGATGGATAACATCAGTCGGCTCATTTCTCCACCCGAAACAATTTGTTTAAAGGGTTTAGGCGCAAGGCCTTTATTGGCCGAAAAAAGTAATTGGATCTTATCGATTCCTTGGGCATACACCTCTTTCTGATTGATCTCCCAATCCATGTTCGCATTAGGTATTCCCAACGATTGCAACGATTTGGTCAGTTGGGCCGAGATGGAATTTAAAACCTCCATTCTGGAATGACTCACCTTTTCTGCCGCTGCTTGGCATGTTTGTTGAAGCTCCTTATAACGATTC
>CANIYB010000297.1 GCA_947471105.1 Cytophagaceae bacterium | reverse complement strand
TGAAAGCGTATGAAATAGGTGCGCTAGATACAGTGATCGGAATAGCCGCTTCTGGTAGAACCCCCTACGTAGTGGGTGGATTACGAGCAGCAAATGAACACGGAATTCTTACAGGTTGCATTGTATGTAATGCAGGTGGAGTTGTGGCCAAAGAAGCAAAATATCCCATCGAAGTGATCGTGGGACCTGAATTTGTCACGGGAAGTACTCGGATGAAATCGGGAACAGCACAGAAATTGGTCTTAAATATGATCTCGACTTCTGTGATGATCCAACTAGGACATGTGCAAGGGAATAAAATGGTCGACATGCAATTAAGCAACCATAAATTAGTTTTAAGAGCGATTATGATGGTCCGCGAAGCGACTGGAATTAGTGAAGAAAGTGCCGCGGAATTATTAGAAAAGCATGGAAGTGTAAGAAATGCGATTGATTCATTAAAAAAGCCTTAATTCAGGGCAGTTATTTAATGAGAATTCCCTTAATTTGTGAATCCAATTTGGAAGTTTATATTTTTATCTATTAATATTAATTTTTTATGAAAACGATATCTAAGTTAATTTTTACTGCAGTATTGAGTTTTTCAGCCTTGAGTTTTCAAGCTAAAGCTGAAGATTTTCCAGCAGAAATCAAGCCATTGATGCAAAAGTATACTTGTTTTGCTTGTCACAAAGTAGATGCAAGATTAGTAGGGCCAGCGTATCAAGATGTGGCTAAAAAGAAATACAGTGTGGATAAAATTGTTTCACTGATTGCAAAACCTCAGCCGGCCAACTGGCCAGGTTATCCTCCAATGGCTCCTATGACAAATGTTCCAAAGGATGATGCCATTAAAATAGCGAAATGGATTAATTCATTGAGATAAAAAAAATCCCGGTTTAGGCCGGGATTTTTTTTTATTATTTTTTAGCTGGGGCCTTTTTCGCTGCCGGCTTTTTTTCTGCCTTGGGTTTTTCTGGATCTTCTTTCACGGGCTTAGATTCCTTAGCGACCTTTTTAGGAAAAAGATCAGGAACATGCGTAAATAAAATCAGGTACCAGTTTAAGATTTTTTTGATGTCGGATGCGAATACTCGATCAGCATCATAATTGGGAACGACCGTAGAGATTACACCAAAAAGTTCTAAATCAGTTGATTTTCGAGGCTCTATCGGTAATACTCCATTAAACATCTCGTGTATTTTTAAGAATAATTCAGCCAAAGGCATTGTGCTATCTTGGTGATCATCTAAATAAAGAGAAATGTCTTTCAGTACCGAAATTCTAGTTTGACCACTAACCACTGATTTTTGTTTTGCCGCATCTAATGTCTCGACGATAACTCCAGTTCTTGTTGGCTTTAATACTTTAAATAATCCTGGTTTACCAGAGATATGGGCAACTTCGTTCAATAATTCCATGAATATGTTTAATAATTCGACTGCAAAATTAGTACTATTTCCCTACTTTGTAAGGTGATGTTTGAATTAATTGCTCGATATTTTTCATTATATCTTCTCGGCCTACATGTTTTTCAGCTGAAGTAATAAAAATAGTTGGCAATGCTTCCCAAGACTCTAACAAATAATTTTTATATAATTCAACGCTATCAGTCACTTGTTTTTGCGAAAGTTTATCGGCCTTCGTAAAAACGATATGAAAGGGAACTTGCTCGATGACCATTCGGTTCATGAACTCAATGTCTACGATTTGGGGTTTGATTCGAATGTCAATCAGTACAAAAAGACAAGTCAAATTTTCCCGATGAAGTAAATAATCAAAAATCATTTTTTCGAAATCCCTTCTTTTCTCTTTACTTACTTTGGCATATCCATATCCTGGCAAATCGACCAAATACCATTTTTCATTGATCATGAAGTGGTTGATCAATTGGGTTTTTCCTGGAGTTTGAGACGTTTTTGCTAAACCTTTATGAAAAGTTAGGGAGTTGATGAGTGACGACTTTCCTACATTAGACCGGCCAATAAATGCAAATTCAGGAAATCTAGCCGGAGGACTTTTTGTAAAATCGGTATTGCTTGTAATGAATCGGGCGATAATCGGTGCTGCAGCCATGGGGTAATTGTTAGACTGCAAAGGTAAGGGAAAATTAGGTAAGAGGTAATAGGTTATAAGTAATACCTAATTTTCCCTTACCTTTGTACCTTCAAAATGGAAAAATTACAAAACGATTTAATCATTCGTGCCGCGTTAGGCCAACCAGTTGAACGGGTACCCGTTTGGGTGATGCGCCAAGCAGGTCGAATATTGCCTGAATATCGAGAGGTTCGTGCAAAAGCAGGTTCTTTTATCGCCTTGGCCACGAACCCAGAAATGGCGGCAGAAGTTACCCTGCAACCTGTGGATCGGTTCGGTGTAGATGCGGCCATTATTTTTTCAGATATTTTAGTGGTTCCTGAAGCCATGGGTCTGCCTTATTTAATGGAAGAGCAAAAAGGCCCTGTGTTTCCTGAGGTGATTCGTTCGCACGCCGACTTAGCCAAAATTCGATTAGCAAATCCCGAGGAGGATTTGAGATATGTATTAGACGCTATTAAAATTGTCAAAAAAGAATTAGCAGGTCGCGTTCCTTTAATCGGTTTCGCTGGAGCACCCTTCACTATTTTCTGCTATATGGTTGAAGGGAAAGGTTCAAAAACTTTTTCTCAAGCAAAAAAAATGCTGTATGCAGAACCTGCTTTAGCCCATGCGCTGTTGCAAAAAATTACGGATTCTACCATTGCCTATTTAAAAGCGCAAGTGATTGCTGGAGCTAATTTATTACAGATATTTGATTCTTGGGCCGGTATTTTATCGCCTTCGCAATACAGCGCATTTTCAATTCCCTACTTAAAGCAAATTTGTGATGCCATACATGATGTTCCTCTAACTTTATTTGCCAAAGGTGCATTTTTCGCTCGAGCCGAAATGGCCCAATTGGATTGTGAGACTATTGGCTTAGACTGGAATATGGACATTGCGGAATCACGCACGCTTGTAGGATCTCATAAAACCTTGCAAGGCAATTTAGATCCTTGTGTCTTATATGGTGATTTCAAAACGGTGGAAGCTGAGACTAAGGGGATGTTGAAGGAATTTGAGGGCCAACGATACATCGCCAATTTAGGCCATGGCGTTTATCCGGATATTCACCCTGATAAAGTTCAATGTTTCGTAGATACGGTGCAGGGGTATCAAGGATAAAAAAAAAGCCAACCGATCACGGCTGGCTTTTAAACTCAATCGTTTGTTTTTTATTTTGCCGAATAGTTCGGAGCTTCTTTCGAAATGCTCACATCATGCGGGTGACTTTCTTTTACCCCTGCTGAGGTGATTTTGACAAACTTCGCTTCTTGCATGATTTCAATGGACGCAGCGCCGCAATATCCCATGCCGGC
>CANIYB010000296.1 GCA_947471105.1 Cytophagaceae bacterium | reverse complement strand
AGTAACCCTCATGACGGTGCACTCCGCCAAGGGTCTTGAATTTAAAAATGTCTTTTTAGTCGGCCTAGAAGAGGATTTATTCCCTAGCCAAATGATGCTACAAAGTCAAGCCGACCTAGAAGAAGAACGAAGGTTATTTTATGTAGCCATCACCCGAGCAGAAAAAAAATTGATGATTTCGTATGCTGAATCGAGGTATCAGTTTGGCCGATTAAAAAGTTGTGAGCCCAGTAGATTCTTAGATGAATTAGATTCTACTTACCTAAAAATGGCAAAGACCCCTGGCAAAAAAGAAGTCAGCTCCTTTAGACCTGTACAAAAAACGGGTTTTGTTGAGAAGTCAACATCACCTTCTGCAGCCCAATTGATTCAAAAGCCCCAACAAAATACCAATTACCAACATGTTCCATCCGCGGATTTTAAGCAAACAGATGCCATGCAATTGACGGAAGGCCAGCGTGTGGAGCATCAAAAATTTGGATTTGGCATGATTAAAAAACTAGAAATTAATGGTGCAGAGCGAAAAGCTCACATCCTATTCGAAAAAGGAATAGGGGAAAAAGTCTTATTATTAAGCTTTGCGAAATTAATGGTGATCGAATAACTATTTTTTCTTGTAAAAATATAGCCTGACGGGTCCAGATGCATCTAATTCAGATATCGTATAATATCCATTTCCATCCGAAGCAAAAGCGATTCCCTCCCCTTGTGGTTCCATTTTATATGGCACTGTTTTAGGAGTTCGTGATAAAGCATCAGAAATACTTTCTCCCGTTTTTCTTTTCCAATAATAAATTTCTAAATAATTTTTAACCAATATTTCCGAGTTATCAGGGGAAATTGATCCTCCCGTAATGTAGGCTGCGGTTACAAGCCTCGAATCTGTGGATAAAGGTTTTGAAAAATCTAACTCACGGACAAACTCAGCTTTTGCAGTTCCCCCGGCGACAACGCTAGAAGCAGCAATTTTATAAAGGCGCTTACTGGTTTCTCTTTTGCTGATGATGAAAATGTCTTTGGTTTTTTGGTCCACCAATAAACATTCCATGTCTCTAGCCCCATCGGATAAAGTGAAAGTTAATTTACTAACCTGCGAAATTGTATTCGATATAGGAGTATTTGCATCCACAATGGGTTCTTTGCACCAATACAAAGCGTATGAGGAATAATTGGCATTATTATCCCCGAAATCGGCCAGATAAATTGTCGCGGACCCATCCGTCTCACCCACAATCCCCATATCCTCCCAATCTCGATTTTCCGCACCCTGTAATTTAAACTCCCGTTTCCCCTTGCCATAACTGTCGATCAGGAAAATTCTATTTTCATCTCCTGAATCATTATGTGCCCACAATGAACCTGCATTCTTTCTACTTGCCACAAGGCCTGAAGCCTCCTTTAATGAGGGATTTTCAACAACTCCCCTGTCTTCATATTCAGCATAATTTGATTCGGTTGCCGTAACTCCTGGATCAGGCGTAGGCGTTTGAGTAGGATCGCAGGAGACCAACAAAAAGTAAAAACTCAATAAAAAAATTACCTTATTTTTCATCATCAAGATTCTCAGTCTCTACGATTGGCTTTTCAATTTTTAACGTCGCTTTAATCTTTTTAATTCTTCTCGTGTCGACAGATTGGACTTTAAAGATAAAAGGTTCAAAAATCATTTCTTCATTGGCATTTGGAATTCGACCAAATAATTCAATTAAAAATCCTCCTAGTGTTTCACTTTCCCCCTTCTTATCTTCAAAATGGGTCACATCAACATCAAATATTTTTGAAAAATCATTTAAGGATGTCTTCGCCTCAAAGATGTAATTATGATCATCTAATTTTTTGTAATCTACTTCCTCATCATCAAATTCGTCATTAATCTCTCCTAAAATCTCTTCGATAATATCCTCCATGGTCACTAGGCCTTCTGTCTCACCGTATTCATTGACAACGATCGCCATGTGAACACGCTTCTCTTGAAAATCATATAATAAATCGTCGATTTTTTTATTCTCAGGAACAAAAAATGGCTGATGCAATAACGATACCCAATCAAAATTTTCATCTTGATCTATATCTTTTAATAAATCTTTGATGTACAAAATACCTTCAATTTTATCGATGGTTTCTGTGTAAACAGGAATTCTTGAATAGCCATTTTTATTCACCTTGTCCATCAGTTCATGAAAATCCATTTCAGTGTCCAAGGCCATGATGTCCCTACGCGCTTTCATAACCGATTTAACAGACGTGTTCCCAAAATTCAAAATACCCCGAAGAATATCTTTTTCCATTTCTGAAGTATTTTCATCTGTGGTAATTTCCAGTGCTTGATTTAATTCATGAGTTGTCAGCGTATAGGACTTGCGTTTGATTTTTTTCTCAATCAGGCTTGACAAGCCCAACAACACCTTGGATAAAGGGGAAAAAATGAATGTGAAAAAATGAATTAATGGAGCAGTGTACCTGGCAAAATTCAGGTTATTTTGTTGGGCCCACACTTTAGGAATCAATTCCCCAAAAAACGTAATGATAAAAGTAACCCCAAATAATAAAAACAAAGTCACCAATAATGTCCCCATGGATTGAGGGCCTAGAACTAATTCAGTCAAATAATTCGCCAAAGTAATGAAAATGATATTGACAAAATTAATGGCGATTAATAACGTAGCTAGTAGCTGCTGAGGTCTTTCTAATAGATGGCTTACGGCCTTTTCTGATGCCCCTTCGCTCTCCCTTAAACTAGCTCTTTGCTCCGCATTTAACGAAAAGAAGGCTACCTCAGAACCCGCTAGTAAGGCAGAAAGCAATAACAAAATGATCAAAATTGCCCCTATAAGAACATAAGTGCTAGCATTCGCTGCAGGGTTAATCGATAATAATAAGGGTATGGGATAGGGGTCGGGGTCCATATTAATTAGGTACTAATGAAACAAATTTACAAAAAAGGGAATATGTTTTGATCAGATTCCCTTTTTTAATAAAAATTTAAAATGGAAGATCGTCTCCTTCTGCCATCATGGGTGGAAAAGCATTTCCGTTAGTAGAAGATTCCCCTAAAGAAACAGCTTCTGGCTTAGGCCTAGGTTCTGGAGAATCGCCTAATGGCCGATCATTTTTGCTGCCAATCAAATTCATGGATGTGGCCCGAATGCGGTAACCACGCATGGTAGCCCCCGATTTGTCTTGCCATTCTTCCGAACGAATTTTACCCTCAATGTATACTTGATTCCCTTTCTTTAAATATTGCTCAGCGATGGTGGCCAAATTATCCCATAATTCTACTCGATGCCATTCTGTTTGTTCCACTCGCTGACCATCCTTACCCGTATAGGATTCGGAAGTAGCAATGTTGATATTAGCCACTTTTACGCCACTAGGAAGCGCTCTT
>CANIYB010000295.1 GCA_947471105.1 Cytophagaceae bacterium | reverse complement strand
TATTTTAGTCGCTGAAAAGGAAGAAATAAAACTAAAGGCTTTATTAGGGAAAGCGGAAGCATTATCTGTGCAAAAGAAGTTTGAAGAAGCCATTCAAATTTATACGCCTTTAATGTCAAGTTCTAATAAATCGGAAGAGTTTGTACAGAAGATTAGAATTGGTTTAGCCTTCGCGTATTTCAACACAAAGGAATTTAGCAAAGCAAATACTTTATTTAAGACGTATGTAGATCGTTTAAAGTTGACGCCCAATGCTAAAAATAATCCAACCATATTATTGAGGCTAGCAGATACTTATTTGGTTTCAAGGAAATATGAAGATGCCTTAAATTATTATAGCCAAGCAGCCGATATCGCTAAAACGGAAAAAGATTATGCCTTGTTTCAAAAGGGTATGACGCTTATATATTTAAATCGGGGCACTGAGGCTAGGGCAGCGATGAAACAAGTAAGACTTGGTTTTCCAGATTCTAAATTTGCGGATGAGGCGTTCTATCAAGAGAATTTAATTTTGTTCAATGCCTCTAAATATTCAGAAGCAATCCTTGGATTCACGGAAATAATTTCTGCAAGCAAAGCAAGTGAGTTTTTAGCTCAAGCTTTATTCAAAAGGGCTCAATCCTACACGAATAGCGATAAATTTGATTTGGCTATCCAGGATTATAAGAGAATCGTCAATGAATTTACGACAGAAAAAATCGCTAAAGATGCTTTAGTAGGCCTACAAGAAAACTTAATTAAAGTGGGCAAGCCAGAAGAATTTGGCCAAGTTCTAGACACGTATCAAAGTACCAACAAATCAGAGTCTGAAAATGATGCCATCGATTTAAAATATGGAGCGGCAAGAGCTATCTATGAGGGAAAGAAATTTGACAAAGCCATTAGTTCATTAAAAGATTTTATTGCCAAGTATCCAACGAATGAAAATATTGTTGAGGCTAATTTCCTTGTGGCAGATGCAGCAGACCAAATAAATGATACATTAACTGCTATTCAATATTATCAAAAAGTAATGGATCAAAATGAACACCCGCAGGTCAATAAAGTGATTTTGAGGGCAGCTGAATTATCATTTGGACAAAAGAAATATTCTGAGTCCATTCGTTTTTACCGATTGTTTAAGTCGAAAAATACGGAGGTAGACCAACAAACCATGGCCATGAATAAAATCATTGCTATTACGTATGAAGCTAAAAATGTGGATTCCATTGCTGCATTATTAAACGAATTAGAACCATTAAGCAATATCTCGAAAGAAGAAAAAGCTAAATTGACCCGCTCATTAGCCGATATGTTTAGCAGTGATTCAACCCAGATAACTTCTAAAAGGCAATGGTTAGCCAAAGTAATTAGCTTAGATAAAAATGAAATAGGAGCGGAAGCGCAATATGAATTAGCCTTATTATTAAGTGGAGAAGGCAAGTTTAAGGAGTCAAACGATATGATTACGACTAAGTTTAAAAATGAATTTGCGGAAGCGTCTGACGCGGTGATTGGTAAATCATACATTCTATTGGCAGAAAACTTTGTTTCCTTAAAAAATTTACCCCAGGCTAAGGCTATTTTAAAATCGGTCATCGACAATTCAAGTGATACGTCGGTCATCGAATTAGCCAAAAACAAATTAAAAAGTCTACCCATTAAGTAATGAATATGACAATCCAACTCAAAAAGACCACGTTATTCATCGGCTTATTGTTCATACTAGTAGGTATGCAATCGATCGTGTATGGCCAGCAAAAAAAAGAGGGCAATATTCAGAATGATGATATTATTTTAGAAAAAGAGCGTAAAATAGAACTCAAACCTGAAATATCCAGGAATTTTGAAGCCTTAGAAGAGGTTGAGAATACCAATAAAGGCAGGAAAATGAAATATGATTTTGTTGAAAGAAAATGGGAGGTAAAAAGTCCGGCTATTTTAACAACCTCCATTATAGGTCCAAGAGAAGGAGATGAATTAGTTTCATCTTATGGACCCAAGTTTAAAAATATGATTAAGGTGGGAGCGGGTAATTATGGTCATACGTTAATCAATGGACATTTTGGGCTATCGCCCAAAGAGAATCAATATCAAGGCATTTACATAAATCATGATGCGAATAGAAGAGGGCCCGTGGGTACTGCGTTTTCTGCGCGAAATGAAAATGAGGTTAAACTATATAGTAAAACGTTCACAGGAAATTATTTATTGGACGGTTCCATTGGCTTTAAAAGAACTGAAGCGAATTTTTATGGAAGAGATGAAAGTAAATTCACAGGGAATTTAAATGATTTAAATATTGTCTACAATAAATTCCATTATACGGGAAGTATCGGAAATGCACAAAAAGATGCCAAATACGATTATACGGCTACTTCTGGATTGAATTACTTGTCGACAAGTTTTGAAAATAGAGAATGGATGTGGGAGAGTAAAATCCAGTCGGTATTACATGTAACAGATCAAATTTCCGCCTATTTAAATGGGGATATGGTTCTATCTGAAATAACCACAAGTACCACGAATAACCGACGAGAATTGTATCGAATTCGCCCTAGTTTTAATTACAAAAACAATCGCGTATCCGTAACTGCTGGCATTAATATATCGAATGAAAAGGATAAAAATCTATCCATAAATCAAACGAGGCTATTTCCCGTAGTTAAATTAGATATTAAACCTACCGACTTTGTTCATATTTTTGCGGGATTTGGTGCTGATACCTATTTTAATTCGATGAATCAGTTTGTCTCTGAAAATAATTGGATGGCCAATAATATCTCATTAAAAAACACCGTACAGTCGAGTAATATTTATGGGGGTATCAAAGGTTCTAATGAGCGTAATTTTGATTTTGAAATCAAATTTGGGTATTCAGAATACAGTAATTTAGGATTTTTTATGGCAACTAAAGCTGATTCCTCACGCTTTGATGTGGCTTATGCGGGAGGTGACAAAAAGGTTCAGGTGGTTAATTTATCAGGTCAAATTAATTATCAAATTTTTGACAAGATATTATCCATCTTAAAATATGATTTCAATACCTATGAAAATTTAGGCTCATTAGAAAAGCCATTTCATAAACCTGCGATGAATTTATCTTTTACTAATTCCATTACATTTAAAGATAAAATCATTGTTTCGCCGGATGTATTTTATTTAGGAGGTTTATATGGATTTAATCCTCGAAATGGACTGTCGGTTAAGATGCCAGATATTGTTGACCTTAACTTAAAAGTGAATTATTTAATCACTAAAAAATTCAATGCATTTGTGAGTGCCAATAATATTTTAGGAAAAAGTTATGAACGCTATTTATTTTATCCTCAACAAAGCTTAAATTACACAGTGGGAGTGGCCTATTCATTTTAGTTATGCAAAATATTGATTTTATTCAGGCGATTGAATC
>CANIYB010000294.1 GCA_947471105.1 Cytophagaceae bacterium | reverse complement strand
TGTCTAATGCTCCATCGGAAACATCCCACGCAAAAATGGCTGCATCGGTTTCAATACTTAAAGTCAAGGCGATACAACCGGACCCGGTACCTACATCGAGTACTCGATGCTGTTTTTCAATCAAGGGCAAAATCTTGATGACGAGCTCCTCAGTTTCTGGCCTCGGGATTAACGTCGCAGGACTGACCATCAATTTACGATCTCTAAAAAACTCAAAACCCATGACATACTGAAGGGGTTCCCCGGAAAGTAGTCGGCCTAATTTCGCATCCCATTCATCCGAGATTTCCACTGACTTTTCCATTAAAATATCGGTGGCACTACAATCCCAACCTAAATCCAAACATCTGTATGCCATTGATTTTGCCTCCTTTTCACTATATAAATGAAGTAGGGATGTCATTATTTGGCCAACAAGTTCCTTTGAAGATATACGCGACATGGTTGAAATTTAAAACAAATGTAGGGATAAAAAAAATTAGCAAAATGCCCCTACGCCCCTATTCGTTTTTTATTTTAATTCCCTATATTTGAAACAATTAAGAATTAATATAACTATTTACCTATGAATATCAATAGAAGAGAGGCGGTTCAACGCGTCGCTGCTTTAATGGGAGGCATGATTTCCGCTCCCGCCATGGCTGGAATTATGGGCCAAAAAACCAATAATGGAACTTTTGTAAGTTTTACAGCGGATCAAACCACCTTGATAGCCTCCATTGCGGATGTGATTATTCCCACAACTAAAACACCTGGCGCTAAGGCAGCTGGAGCGGAGAAGTTCATCATTAATGTTGTTCAAGACTGTTATACAAAAGCAGAACAAGAAACTTTTTATGCTGGCTTGACCAAATTAGACGCTGACTGTAAAACTAAAACAGGCAAAGGTTTCGTAGATGCCAATGACATCCAGAAAAAAGAAGTTTTGACGGCATGTATGCTGGAAGGCGATGCGGCAAGAAAAGCAAAAAAGGGAACGGTCCCTTTCTTTTTTATGATCAAAGAATTAGCTACCACAGGATATTTTACAAGTAAAATAGGTGCTACTGAAGCCTTAGAATATCTTCCAATCCCAGGTAAATTTGATGGATGTATGCCATTAGGGCCTAATCAAAAAACGTGGACTTTATAATTTTGACCTGAACTAATTTAACAATGAATTTAAATATAGACGCAATAAAATCAATTACCTATGACGCTATTGTTGTAGGATCTGGAGTTTCAGGGGGATATGCCGCCAAGGAATTAACAGAAAAAGGAATGAGAACTTTGGTATTAGACCGAGGAAAGCAAATGGAGCATATCACAGGATATGAGCCAAGCTATAAAGATCCTTGGGATTTCAAATACAATGGTTTATTGACCCAGGAGCAAAAGGCTTCCCATCCGAAATTATCTCGTGATTATCCATATAACGAGATGACTGAAAAATATTGGATGAATGATTCTGATTCCTTATATAAAGAAGAAAAAAGATTTGACTGGTACAGGCCTAATATTGTTGGAGGAAAATCCATCATGTGGGGACGTCAAACGTACCGTTTAAGTGATATAGATTTTGAGGCCAATGCAAAAGAAGGAATTGCAGTTGACTGGCCAATCCGATACAATGAAATTGCTCCATGGTACTCCTACGTTGAAAAGCATGTTGGTATTTCTGGAGAAGCTTTGGGATTACCTCAATTGCCAGATTCAGATTTTTTAAAGCCCATGGACATGTATTGCGTAGAGAAAGAAGTTCGCAAGCGCATTGAGAAGAACTTTCCGGGTCGGATTATGACCATAGGCCGAGTAGCTAATTTATCAGAGGCGAAGCAAGCCCAATTAGGTGTAGGGCGTTCAGCCTGCCAATACCGCAATAAATGTAGATTAGGTTGCCCTTATGGAGCTTATTTCAGTTCACAATCTTGTACGCTTCCACCGGCAGCTAAGACTGGATTGTTAACCTTAAGACCCGATTCATTAGTTTCTGAAATCATTTACGACGCGACTAAGCAACGCGCTAAAGGGGTTCGCGTGATTGATACCGTGACTCACGAGGTAAAAGAATATTTTGCCAAAGTTATTTTTGTCTGTGGTTCTACGGTCAGTACAACGGCCTTATTATTGAATTCAAAATCGAATCGTTTCCAGAATGGATTTGGAAATGACTCAGGAGAATTAGGACATAATTTGATGGATCATCATTTCAAAATTGGCGCTACGGGCACATGGGAAGGTGATGAAGATAAATATTACATCGGTCGTAGACCAAATGGTATTTATATTCCGCGTTATAGAAACATTGGAAACGATAAGCGTGATTATGTCCGTGGATTTGGATATCAAGGAAGTGGATCGCGTTCGGGTTGGAATAGAGGAATCGGTGATTTGAGCTTCGGCGCAGATTACAAAGAATCATTGACTCATCCGGGACCATGGGGTATGGCATTAAGTGGATTTGGCGAAACATTGCCTTATCACGAAAATAAAATGTACTTAGATGCTACGACCAAAGATAAATGGGGAATGCCAGTGGTGGTGTTTGACGCGGAATTCAAAGAGAATGAGCGGAAAATGCGTAAAGACATTATGAACGATGCCGGTGAAATGTTAGAAGCCGCAGGTTTGAAAAATGTGAAAGCATTTGACAATGGATCCTATCCAGGTATGGCCATCCATGAAATGGGAACAGCGCGCATGGGCCGTGATCCTAAAACGTCTGTTTTAAACGGAAACAATCAAGTGCATGCTTGCAAAAACGTTTTTGTTACAGATGGTGCTTGTATGACTTCTACTTCTTGCGTAAATCCGTCGCTGACTTATATGGCTTTAACTGCCAGGGCAGCCGATTTCGCCGTGAAGGAAATGAAAAAGAAACATTTATAAAATTCTAAAATGCGGGCTTAATGTCCGCATTTTTTTTCCTATTGTTATGAAAAAATTAATCACAATGACCAGCTTGCTGGTAGGATTTTTAGGAACTATGGCAACAGCTCAGCAAAAAGGCTTGCCGACCATCGGTAAAATTCACCGTTTGGATCCAGGCTTAGATCATTTAATAGACACCACGTCTAAAATAGAAATCTTAGGGACAGGGTATACTTGGTCTGAAGGACCTGTCTGGGTAAAAAAAGGAGGTTATTTACTCTTCTCTGACGTGCCCGAAAATGTCATTCACAAATGGTCAGCGGCCAAAGGCATTGAAGAATTCTTAAGACCCTCAGGATATACGGGCACGGGTATTTATTCAGAGGAGCCTGGCTCTAATGGATTGATTATCAATAAAAAAGGTAATTTGGTTTCCTGTGAACACGGGGATCGTAGAATTGCAGAAATGCCATTAGATAAGCCTGAAGAGAAAAAAACATTGGCTCATTTATACGAGGGAAAAAAATTAAATAGCCCCAATGA
>CANIYB010000293.1 GCA_947471105.1 Cytophagaceae bacterium | reverse complement strand
CTTAAATTCTCCTGCCAGTTGCGTAGCAGCGTTAAGTAATTCCAATTTATTTTGGCGCTTGCAAGCCCAGCGATTATTGGTCGAAAGAGGCAATAAAGATGTAGTTCCAGCGCTTTTAAAGGTTTTAGCTACGGCTAAAAAAGATGAAATTGGTTTAGCGGTAGGAGCCATTCATGCGCTTAGAACTTTAGAAGGACTAGGAGCTTTAGAAATGCCGGCCGTGAAAATTGCATTAAAAAATGCTCTATCGCATACAAGTGGAGCCGTAAGAAAGCAGGCGGTACAGGTTTTACCTAGAACTGCTGAGATGGCCAAATTATTGTTAGATAAGAAATTACTAGCCGATAAGGACACGCTTGTAGTCTTAAATACCGTATTAGCATTTATTGAAATGCCTAATTCGCCGGAAGTCGAAAAAGCGATGTTAGCCAAAATTTCTGCCGAACAAAGCGTGAAAGACCGCTGGCTTCCAGAGGCCTATTCAGCTTATATGATGGGTCATATGGGCTCGAGAAGAACATCCTTTATTGAATCTGAAGGCTCAAAAAAGATTCCTGTGGTCGCAGAATCATTGGGAAAAAATCTAGTCAATCCTACGACGGAAGGATCCACTTCTGGAATAGATTTAGTCGTTCAAGAAGTTCAAATCAAAGGGGGTAATTTCAGACTTCGAGAGGGTTTACCCTTCACCGTTCGTGTGAAAAATAGAGGAGATGTTGCCCTTCCAAAAGGTACTCCGCTGCCATTAAGCATTAAAATTGAAGGCATGGGAAGTCGCATCGATTATGAGTCATATACGTTTGTGGATGGGGTTGCTCCTGGAGAAACCGTTTCTGTGACAAAAAATAACAATGGTCCATGGGTCGGAAATTTTGGTTGGACTCCTGAAACTGCGGGTAAATACATCATGGAAATTCAATTAGATCGCAATGCTGTTTTAGGTGAAAAAGAGCGGTCAAATAATATTTACCGAAAGGCTATTGATGTATCACAATCTGCTGGATTAAACGTATTAATGATCGAAAAATTATTCCGTGCCGGCGCTGTTTCATGGTCGGCCGACGAAGTGGTGTCACATCTCCAAAAGATGAAAGAAACCTCTTCACCTGCCTTTGGTGCCGCATTAAAAGGAGCTTCTGCAACTTGGAATGTTAAAAGATCCGTTAATTTATTAGATGAGTCCAAAGCCTATTTAACTAGCTTGCCGTCAAAAGTTCGCACGGTCGATTTGGAATATTTAAATCGTTTGGCGATGGCTTGGAAACTAGAAATTCCTGCTTTAAAAGTAGCTGGTGAAGTAGTCACGCGGGTATTAAAAACCGTTCCGGAAGCCATGAAATATGATCAAAAAGAATTCACTGTACCTGCAGGGTCGACGGTGGAGTTGATTTTTGAAAATGCAGATGCGATGCCACATAACTGGGTGTTAGGGGCTTTAAAAAGTGAAGAGAAAATAGGCTTAGCGGCGGATAAAATGATTACCGCTTCTGATGGGGTGGCCAAAAACTACATTCCTTCATTGCCTGAAATTTTAGCTTATACGCCATTGGTTGAACCAAATGGCCGAGTGAAAGTAGTCTTTAAGGCGCCAACCGTTCCTGGAAATTATCCATTCTTGTGTACATTCCCGGGTCACTGGCGAATTATGAATGGGATTATGAAAGTTGAGTAATTCTGTGTGAATGGCAAATGTTTTTCAACGCATTTGCCATTCATCCATTAATTTTTTGCCTAGCTTTGCCGAATGAAATTTGAAATAAGTCATTCGGATCCAAGCTCAAAAGCACGTGCAGGGGAAATAACAACTGATCATGGGACTATCCAAACGCCCATTTTCATGCCGGTAGGTACCGCCGGTACGGTAAAAGCCGTTCATATTTCAGAATTAAGCAAGCCCATTAATGCCCAAATAATTTTGGGAAATACCTATCATTTATACCTTCGACCAGGCTTAGAAATCATCGAAGCGGCGGGTGGCCTGCATCGTTTCAACGGTTGGGATAAACCTATACTGACCGATTCGGGCGGATACCAAGTGTATTCATTGGCCGGAACTGGGAGAAAAATTGTCGAGGAAGGGGTAAAATTCAAATCTCACATTGACGGTAGCACGCATTTTTTTAGTCCCGAATATGTGATGGACATCCAGCGCACAATCGGCGCAGATATCATCATGGCCTTTGATGAGTGCACCCCATATCCGTGTACATACGAATATGCGCGAAACTCGATGGACATGACACATCGTTGGCTCGATCGCTGCATTACGCGTTTTGATGAAACAAGTCCAAAATACGGGTACCAACAAGTCCTTTTCCCGATTGTTCAGGGAAGTGTCTATTCCGATTTACGGAAAGTTTCTGCGGAATATATTGCTTCAAAAAACGCTTTTGGCAATGCCATTGGCGGCCTTTCTGTGGGCGAACCCGTCGAGGATATGTACAAAATGGCAGATGAAGTAACCGATATTTTACCAAAAGATAAGCCCCGATATTTAATGGGAGTGGGTACGCCTGCTAATATTCTAGAGGGGATCGCGCTAGGGATTGATATGTTTGATTGCGTGATGCCAACCAGAAATGCCCGAAATGGCATGATTTTCACAACGGAGGGAATCATCAATATCAAAAATGAAAAGTGGAAATCGGACTTTTCGGTTATCGATCCCTTCTTTGCAGAAGACACGCATGGTCAATATACAAAAGCGTACCTGCGTCATTTGATTCGTTGCGAGGAGATGCTCGGCCCGATGATCGCTAGTGTGTTTAACCTTAGATTTTACCTATGGCTTGTGGGCGAGGCTCGAAAAGAAATACTTGCTGGAACCTTCACGACTTGGAAAAGTCGCATGTTGCCACAGTTTATGAATCGCCTATAAATTAAATCAAGGAATAGGTAAAACCTTGCTCTCTTTGAAGGTGGATAGGATTACCATCGTGGATGTGGCTGAAACTTCTTCGATTTCATTTATTTTTTCCAACATCAATTTCTGGTAGGTTGAAATATCTTTTGATATAATTTTCAACATAAAGTCTCCAGCTCCAGTCACATGGTGGCATTCGATCACTTCTGGAATTTGATTGATTTGATTGACAAAAGATTCCGTCACTTGCTTCTTATGACCCGTCAAAGTCACCGTGACAAAAGTAGTCACACCTAAGCCCACTTTATCTCTATCTAACTGAGCATGATAACTTTGAATGATTCCGGTGGCCTCCAATTTTTTCACGCGCTCAAGCGTGGGAGCAGGGGAAAGCCCGACCTCCTTGGACAACTGCGCGTTGGTAATTTTGGCATTACTTTGAAGTATTTCAAGTAATTGATGGTCAATTTGGTCTAGCTTGATGATGCTCATGATAATTATGTAAAACACAAAATTAGAGAATATTTCATTTAAATT
>CANIYB010000292.1 GCA_947471105.1 Cytophagaceae bacterium | reverse complement strand
TCTAGAATTGATTTTACGAAAAGAAGAAAGTTCTTTAACTGGGAAATAACCCTTTCGAGCTAATACTGAATATAGAACAGGAGAAATATGTCCATTAGAAAGAAAAAATACATCTTCGCTCAAACCTGACATATTAAAGACAACTTGATCATTTGTTGCATTCAATTTAAGGTTCATGGCTTCAAAATACAAACCAACCAATAAATCTGTACATCCTAATGAACCACCTGGATGTCCAGACTGACAACCGTGTACCATTCGTAAAATATCTCTTCTAACTTGAGATGCGATAGAAACTAATTCTTGTGTTTGCATAATAAATTAGTGGATTTGTGATGTATGATTCTTTGTATCCACTTTTTCTATAATATTTGAAATATATCCTTTTTCATCAATGATGAAGGTAGTTCTAGCAATACCCATATATGACTTTCCGTACATAGATTTCTCAACCCATACTCCATAAGCATTTAATATCAAATGTTCAGGATCAGATAACAATGAAAAACTTAAATTGTATTTCTGTTTAAATTTGACATGAGCTTTATTTGAATCAGCACTTACACCTATAACAACAAAACCATTAGCCTGTAATTGAGATAAGTTTTCATTCAAATTGCATGCTTGGGCAGTACATCCAGGAGTATCATCTTTGGGATAGAAATACAAGACAACTTTAGATCCTTTAAGAACTGATAAATCAATTAATTTACCATCAGAATCTTCCACTTTAAATAAAGGTGCTAAATCTCCTATTTGTAATTTCATAATATTGTTAAATCAAAAAGCTTTTCATTTGTCAAATAACCCGATAATAAATCTCCTTTTTGTACGGGACCTACACCTGCTGGGGTACCTGTAAAAACATAATCTCCTGTCTTTAAAGTAAAATATTTAGATATATCTTCAATAAGCTCGAATACATTCCAAATCATCAAAGAGGAATTTCCAGATTGAACTAAATTTCCATTCAGATTTAAATGAAAATCAATGGTATTTTCGATCATGGAAGACTGAAAAGGCAGCATTTTACTAACAAAAGCTGATCCGTTAAATGCCTTTGACTTTTCCCAAGGCAATCCCTTTTCCTTTAATTTAGATTGTAAATCTCGAGCAGTAAAATCAATTCCTAAACCGTATGAATCTATATATTTATACGCAAACTTAGCGTCAATATTTTTACCAACTTTTCCAATTTTAAATACTAATTCTAATTCGTAATGAACATCATTTGAGAAAGATGGGTAATAAAATTTTGAATCTTCCAACAAAGCTGTGTCGGGCTTTATAAAAATTACAGGATCAGTGGGCTTATCATTCGATAATTCCTTAATATGATCTACATAATTTCTACCTACACAAATAATTTTCATACCCTACTTTAAAATTTCAGAAACCAATTTTGCAGCGTCTTTAAGTAATACAGCAGAAAAAACTTTAAGTCCAGAATTATTAATAATGGCTGCACCTTCTTCAGCATTCGTACCTTGTAAACGAACAATAATAGGAACCTTGATTTCACCAATATTTTTATAAGCTTCAACAACACCATTCGCTACTCGATCGCAGCGAACAATTCCACCAAATATATTAATCAAAATTGCTTTAACATTAGGATCTTGTAGTATGATTCGGAAACCAGCTTCTACCGTCTTCGCATTAGCTCCACCCCCCACGTCTAAGAAGTTAGCGGGCTCACCTCCAGATAATTTAATTATATCCATGGTTGCCATGGCTAAGCCAGCACCATTCACCATGCAACCCACATTACCATCTAATTTCACATAATTTAAATCATTCTCAGAAGCTTCAACTTCCAAAGGATCCTCCTCAGAAACATCACGTAAAAGAGCTAAATCTTTATGGCGATAAAGAGCATTATCATCTAAATTAACTTTCGCATCTACTGCCAAAATCTTATTGTCAGACGTTTTTAAAACTGGATTAATTTCAAACATAGAAGAATCTGTTCCTACGTAAGCATTGTATAAACAATGAATGAATTTAACCATTTCTTTAAATGCCTGACCACTAAGACCTAACAAAAAAGCCACTTTCCGAGCTTGGAAATCTTGCAGACCAACTCTAGGGTCAATCCACTCTTTTATGATTTTCTCAGGTGAATGCTCAGCTACTTCCTCGATATCCATTCCACCTTCCGTACTTGCCATAATTACATTACAAGCGCGACCTCGATCCAAAAGTATGGATAAATAATATTCCTTAGTTTCTGATTCACCTGGATAATAAACATCCTCACTGATCAAAACCTTATTAACCAATTTCCCTTCTGGGCCAGTTTGATGCGTAATTAACTGCATTCCCAAAATCTGAGAAACTCGTTCTTTTAATTCATCTAAGTTTTTGGCTAATTTAACTCCTCCTCCTTTACCTCTACCCCCTGCATGAATTTGGGCTTTAACGACAAACCAACCTGTTCCTGTTTGGGCTTTAAGAGCTTCAGCTGCTGAAACGACATCAGATACTTGATCAACAACAACCCCTTCTTGAATCTTTACCCCGTAACCCTTTAATATTTCTTTTGCTTGGTATTCGTGAATATTCATTTAGTATAAAATTTTTATTTCGTGAAATTACTATTTATTTGCCAAACTTTTAAATTGTAGAACATTCTATTCAATATTCTAAAAATAAGTCAAAAAAATGTTGGAATTAAAAAATATTTCAAAATCCTACGGAGACCAATTGATCTTACATGATGTTTCATTTGAGGTAAAAGAAAAAGAATTAGTATCCATTTTAGGTCCATCGGGTTCGGGAAAAAGTACTTTGTTACAAATTATCGGACTGCTGAATCCTGCAGATTCGGGAAGTATACTCTTAGATAATATAGAATGTACCACCTTAAATGAAAAAGAATTAATTGCTTTCAGAAATAGAAAAATGGGTTTTGTATTTCAATTTCATAACCTTTTAGGAGAATTCACCTGCGAGGAAAATATCAAAATGCCTTTATTAATAAGAGAAAAATCATTAATTGAAGCCCAATTAGAGTTGTTTGACAAAATAATTAATAAACTTTCAATAAGTGATTTAATAAAGAAATACCCGAGCCAATTGTCAGGTGGAGAACAACAAAGAGTGGCTGTGGCAAGAGCCTTAATCAATCAACCCAAAATCTTATTGGCTGATGAGCCCACTGGCAACTTGGACAATAAAAATGCAGTGAATCTTTATGAATTATTTTTAGAGCTCAAAGAGGATTGGAAGCAATGCATCATTATGGTCACACACAATGAAAATCTTACGAAACAATCGGATCAAATAATTTATTTAAATTCTGAAAAGCGAATTTAGTTTTATCTGCCAAAATGTCATAAATTTGCAGAAATATGGCCCTTGATTGATGCAAGAATTAAAAGTACTATCTGTTGAAGAGAAATTAAATTTAGATA
>CANIYB010000291.1 GCA_947471105.1 Cytophagaceae bacterium | reverse complement strand
GTTTATACAGTGGCCATAGACGGGCCTAAAGATTTATCGCCTTGTTACATGGTGAAAGATGAACCCTTTGAAATTGAAGTGGAGGAGAAGGGGGAAAAGAAAATTTGGCGGCCATCGAATGCCGACGGTACTTTTTCTTACATGATGATGCCACTTCGCCGGGCATTAGCCAAGAGTATCAATTCGGTAGCAGCTAGATTAACCAATGAAGTGGGAGCTGATACCGTTATGTATTATGCGCAAAAGATGGGGATTAAAAGTCCTTTGAAACCTGTTGCGTCCATTGGACTTGGTTCTTTTGATGTATCGCTTTATGAAATGATTGGGGCCTATTCGGCTTTTGTCAATGAAGGAATTCATGTGGAGCCTATGATTATTCAAGAAATCAAGGATCAAAATGGGAAAGTATTGCAAAATTTTGAACCTATTTCTTTTCGGGTAATCAAAAAGGAATCGGCTCAATTAGTTCGATCGATGCTGGAGGGTGTTATTCATGAGGGTGGAACAGCGAGTTCCTTGCTTTGGTCAGATGGAGAGGTACTTTTGCCCACTGAAAACAGGTATGCGCATAATTTTGCGGGTAAAACGGGAACTACATCCAATCATTCGGACGGTTGGTTTATCGGGATGACGTCCAATTTAATTTCAGGTGTTTGGGTGGGTGGTGATGATCGATCGATACATTTCCGAACGAGCGCATTGGGGGAAGGGGCTAAAACGGCTTTGCCTATTTATAAGCGGTTTATGATACGAGTTGTCAAGGATCCGGCTTTGGCCATGTATAAACCAGTTCCATTTGATAAATTAGATCGTAGAGTTGTTAAAAAGGATTTTGATTGCCAAGGTTCCTACAGTACGTTGCCTGATTCTCTTCAAGTTTCTGATGCTGAATTGGATTCGTTGAATGCATTAATGGATGAATCAAATGTAGATGGAACGAAGCAAGATTCTATCCCAAAAGGACCGCAATAGAATGGAAGCCATCGAAATCATAAATTATTTCAAATCTCTTCAAGATCAAATATGTGAAGGCATTGCTAAAGCAGATGGTCATGGCACATTTAAGGAAGATGTGTGGACACGAAGTGAAGGGGGCGGTGGTCAGTCCAGAGTCATTCAAGATGGAATAATTCTAGAAAAAGCGGGGGTTAATTTTTCAGCGGTTCATGGACCCTTGCATCCAAAAATGGTGACAAGTTTGGACGTTAAGGAGGAAGTTGATTTTTTGGCCACAGGAGTTTCCATTGTCATGCATCCCTTTAATCCTTGGGTTCCTATCATTCACATGAATGTTCGCTATTTTGAATTGAGTAATGGTCAAAATTGGTTTGGCGGGGGCATCGATTTAACACCCCATATTATTATACCTGAACAGGCTAAATGGTTTCATCAACAATTGAAAACAGCTTGTGACTCGTTTGATGCCAGTTATTACCCTACCTATAAAAATTGGGCGGATGATTATTTTTATAGTCCTCACAGAGAAGAAACTCGAGGAGTGGGTGGAATATTTTTTGATTATTTGAAGTCTAATTCTGCTGAAGAAAAAGAAAACACCTTTGATTTTGTTAAAAAAATAGGCGAGTCTTTTGTGCCCATTTATAGCCATTTGATGGGTTTGAACGCGGATAAACCTTTTGGCCAAGAAGAAAAAGACTTTCAATTATTAAGAAGGGGCCGATATGTTGAATTTAATTTAGTTCATGACCGAGGAACTAAATTTGGCCTAGAAACAAATGGTCGGACTGAATCCATCCTCATGAGCATGCCTCCCATGGCTTCTTGGGAATATATGTATGACGCATCTCAATTTCCTGAGGGACAAAAAACGATAAATCTCTTGAAAAAGGGGATTGATTGGTTGGCCTAGAAATAAATTAGGCTTTTTCAAAATTGCTTTCTAGCAACATTTATCATTGCTTTGGATAATGATAAAATTAAATTTTAAAAATATTTTTTATCATTTTTAGGGGTTCCATTATTTTAAGGAACCTTATCAATAATTAACAATAAATAATTGTTTTAATCTTTTGTAAATGGATTATTTGGATAAACCAGATGGTAAATTATGTGAATTGCTTTTCAAGGGTGATTCAAAAGCCTTTGAACTTATCTACAATAAGTATTTTAAATATTTATATCGATATGTCAATCATTCATTAGGCTCCAAAGAAGACTCAGAAGAGATTTTACATGATTTATTCTTAAGTATTTGGCAAAATCGTAGCAATAAAAAGATTTTAGATCTTCGAGTTTATTTATATGTTTCAGCAAGGAATTTGATCAATAAGCATTTAAGGAATAAAATCAATTTTTCTAAATACAGGGAGTTTGAATTGCTGTACAAAGTGTTTAGTAGCAATGAATCTGAATCCATTACAAATTCAAATGATTTCAATGATCGATTAAATTACATTTTGGATTCTATGTCTGAAAAGACTGCCAAAGTTTTCAGAATGAGTAAAATAGAAGAGATTTCAGTTAAAAAGATTTCTGAGCAGCTTGATATTTCAGAAAAGGCTGTTGAGTATCATATCACCAAATCACAAAAGATTTTAAAGGAAAAGTTTAAAGACTTTTATTCAGCAAATTAAATTTTATATAATGACTAATAAGGAATTTGATTCACTTAGTGAAAAATTCAATCAAGGTAAATGTTCGGAGGAAGAGATAATACTCTTGAGAAAATTGGCAGACGACAATTTTAAATTTTCTGATGATTCCAATTTAGAAAGCAGTATGTATGCACAAAATTTAATTTGGAATAAATTAAATGTGGATAAAAAGGAAGTTAGGAATGTTAAATTTTATTGGATTGCCTCTGGAATAGCAGCTTCATTCGTATTATTCTTTAGTTTATTCTTTCAATGGGATTTTAATAATAAGTTAGATTTTGTTTCGATACCTAGAAATGGGGTTGAAACGAAAAACAATGCTAATTCATTACAAAAAATCACCTTGCCAGATGGAAGTCACGTATTATTGGGAAAAAATGCTCACATCATAGTGGCTGAAAATTTTGGCGTTAAAACAAGAACGGTTTATTTGACTGGGGAGGCATTTTTTGCGGTAACTAAAAATGAGAAAATTCCTTTTTTCGTTCATGTGGATAATTTGATTACAGAAGTTATTGGCACTTCATTTAAAATAAGTAAACCGACCTCTGAAAAAATGATTGAGGTATCCGTTAAAACGGGTAAAGTTTCGGTTTATACACATGATCAAAATTCAATTAAAAAATCAAATGGGGTGATCATCACTCCCAATCAAAAAGCTGTTTTTAATTTAATTAGTCGAACCATTAATGAGAGTATTGTAGACGCTCCCCAGGTCATATTACAAAATGTTAAAAAGTCTGATTTTGAATTCGATGATGTTAACGTCAATGAGATATTTAAGAAGATTCAAGAGATTTATGGAATTGAAATTATTCAAGTTAATTCCAATATTAATCGATG
>CANIYB010000290.1 GCA_947471105.1 Cytophagaceae bacterium | reverse complement strand
CCAAGACTCTGATAATAATGCTTGCGCATTAATTCAATTAAATGGTCTTCGGCAATTGAAATGACCGAGGAAATCCCGAAGCGCGCTACCTTAATGGGGGTGTCTACCGTAAAAGACAATCCCATCACTGGGATATGAAAAGTGTGTGCTGGTGATTGTATGGAGGAGTGAGTCATATTGCTGTTTTAGGCACAGCAAAATTACGGCTAAGTCAAAAAATTAAACTGATGAAAATCATATTAGCCATATCTTATTCAACCTTTTGAATAATTTCTTTTCGGCAGTACACATTTAAAAATCGGATCGATAGCGTGTCACCTAGGTCAACGGCCGTTTGGAAATCTTGGCAGGCCTCAGACAAATAACCTGTATTTAGTAATTTGATTCCTCGATTATAATATGCCTCAGGGTAATATGGGTAAATTAAGATGGTTTTAGAATAATCTTCTATCGCCCCTTTTTCATTTCCAAATTTAGATTTGAAATACCCTCGGTAAAAATAAAAATTCGCATTATTGGGATTAAGCTTGATGGCTCTCGTTAAATCATTGATGGCTCCTGTATAATGTCCGTAAAAGCCTCTACTTAAGGCTCTTGCAAATAGTACTTCTGTATTATAGGGATCTTTTTGGTACGCGATACTAAGGTCTTCATTAGCTCCTTTAAAGTCCTCCGATTGAAGTTTTGCGATACCGGAACTATATTCCAACATGCAGCTAGAACAGAAAAAGAGTAAACTAATGATTAAAAATCGTCCCATCTATTTAAACGTTACAATGGTTACCCCCGCGCCCCCTCGATCCGCATGCTCGTCTTCAAAAGACTTAATTTGACTATAGCGTTTGAGTTGTTCCCGAACCAAATTACGCAAAATCCCATCTCCTTTGCCATGAAGAATTTTAATTTCATTGGAACCTAATAACAAAGCGTCATTCATGTATCGGTCTAAAATTACAAATACTTCTTCTCCTCTTTTTCCACGTACATCTAATGTGATGGAAAACTGTGCCATGCGATCATTGAAATCAATTCCCTGCAAAGCCGATATTTTTTGTTTTTCCTGCTTGGGGGCATGTACTTTCTGCAATCGGTTGACTTTGATCGTACTGCTAATTCCACCTAAAGCCACCACCACATCTTTGCCCTTAAAGGCCATAATTTGTCCGATAGCGGATTCGCCTTGGCCTTGATCTAAAGCAACCCAATCCCCGATGACCATGGGTCCTTTGAGATTTTTAGGATTCGGTTTTTCGATATGAATGGGGGTTTTTGACGGGATTTCATGTAATTCTTTTTTGACAAATGCGTCTAATTTCCCCCTGATTTCTTTTGTTTCTTCTTTTTTAGCCGACTTCTCTTTTATCTCTCGTATGGTTTGTTCAATACGGCTGTTAGCTTCCTGAATGATTTTTTTCGCCTCAGCCTTAGCTTGATTAATGAGCCTTTTTTGCTCGTCATCTAAATGGTTTTTTAAGCTGGTGTATTGTTGTTTGATGGCTTCTGCCTGTTCACTTTCTAAGGTTAACCGAATATTTTTTGATTCCCAAATTTGCTTTTCGGTTTCCGTTTCCATCAACATCTTATCAAAATCCACCTGCTTAGTGCCCAGTTTTTTACGCGCATTTTCAATGATTTTAGATGGCAAACCGATTTTCTGGGCAATCTCAAAAGCAAATGAACTTCCCGGTTTCCCCATATCCAAAATGAATTGAGGTTCTAAATGCTCCGTGTCATATCGCATCGCAGCATTAAACAATCCGGCTTGTCGGTCTGCTAGACTCTTTAAATTTCCAAAATGCGTATTAATTGCACCATAACAACCTTTTTCGGCCAATTTCTCTAAGATGGATTCTGCAATGGCACCCCCTAAAGAGGGTTCTGTTCCGGTCCCAAACTCATCCACCAAGATCATCGTTTTAGGATTTACATGTCCTAAAAAATAATTCATATTACTTAAATGTGAACTGTAGGTACTTAATTCATTTTCGATATTTTGATCGTCCCCCATATCTAAAAAGATTTGATCAAAAAATCCCATGGTGGAACCCTCAGCCATGGGCACTAAACAACCTGTTTGAAATAAATATTGCAATAGGCCTAAGGTTCCCAAAGTAACCGATTTACCTCCGGCATTCGGCCCAGAGACGACCATGATTCTTTTTTTATCATCCAATGTAATGGATAAAGGCTTTATTTTTTTACCAATTTTATGTAGGGATTGTTCTAAAATGGGATGCCTTGCTTCTTTCCAATCTAGGGTAGGGAAGTCTTTTATTTTAGGTAAAATAGCGTTTACTTCTGTCGCCCAGATCGACTTGGATCGGATGAAATCAATCAATCCGAGCCATTGGAACCAAGAACTCAACATAGGAACTAATGGTCTTATGCGGTCCGACAGGCGACTAAGAATTAATATAATTTCTCTGCGTTCTGCCGACTCTAAGGATTTGATTTCGTTGTTCGCAATTAATGCATCAGCAGGTTCTAAGAATACTGTTTTACCAGTATCGGATTCGTCTTGAACAAAACCCTTTATTTTTCTTTTATGCTCCGCTGCTAATGGAATCACCATTCGGCCATTTCGTAGGGTTAGTGAAAAATCCTTGCTAACCCAACCTTCTTTATAGGCCTGATTGATCAAGCTGTCCAATTTCTTTCTCAGGTTTTGTTCTTCCGCAAAGCGCTTTCTGCGTAAATCTCCTAAAGCGGGAGATGCGCTTTCCTTGATTTGGCCATTGGCGTCAAAAACGCGATCTAATTCCTGTATGATTGGCAGTATTTGCCTGAAATCTCCATGCTCTTGCCCTTCCCATTTTTCTTTAAAAACTTGGGTAATCCGGTGAATTTCTGGGTATTTTTCGGAATCTATTTTGTAAAAAAAGCGAACACATTGATATAAAATATCGAGGCCCCTTTGCCAATCGCGCCATTCGTCCGCTGTTAAATAATGTCCTTCTAGACTTAAAGGTCCGAACCATTCCCGCAAATCGTAATAATCTTGTTGGGGCCACTCACCCCCATGCTCAGCCATCAACTGCTTCATCTCGCTAACTTGCTGGACCCATTGATTTACCAACGTAAAGCGGTTTGAAAATTTCATTTTGTCCGCATATTCAGCGCCCATATTACTGAGGCATAGCGACTTAATGTGATTTTGAATCTGATTAAATCCTAACTTTTCACCTATATTTTCAGGATAATTCATGGGTGGAAAAGGGTTCGAATTTTTTCGATTAAAACTGTATTGATTTTAAGGTAACTCTCGGTGGTCCAACCAGCGACATGGGGGCTAAAGAGTGTATTGGGATACGATTTCAATTTCTCAAAAAGTATTTGTTCTTCTTGTGACCAAGACTTGATTTTTTCATTGGGCAAGACATCTAAAGCTAATCCTGAGATAATTCCTTGTTCCAAACCCCAGAGTAAATTTTCTAAGGGTGATATAGGCCCTCTCGAACTATTCATT